>NZ_AJQF01000370.1:0-8227 GCF_000261705.1 Bradyrhizobium genomosp. III
ACCGAATTTCGGTAAAGTGGAATATTTTTGCGCTTGTGGATTGACAGAAGGCGACACAGCCACGATGGCCCGGATGAGCGCTGAGATGGTCAGGTCTGACGGTGCATTAGGCCGCAATCAAGCGATGGCTACCGCGCTGCGACGTCTTCGTTTACGATCCGGCCGAACCACATCGTCGAGGATACCGGAATGCAAACCATCGGTCTGATCGGGGGCATGAGCTGGGAGAGCACGGCGCTCTACTACAAGCTCATCAATGAGCGGGTCCGCGACCGCATGGGCAAGCTGCATTCGGCTCCGCTGCTGATCTACTCCTACGATTTCGAGGTGATCAAGCAGATGCAGTATACGGGCCGCTGGAGCGAGGCGGCGGCCAGCCTCGCGGAGGTCGCGCGGCGTCTCGAAGGCGCTGGCGCGCGGGCGATCGTGCTGTGCACGAACACGATGCACAAGCTGGCGCCCGACATCATCTCCAGCGTGACCGTTCCGTTCATCCACCTTGGCGACGCGACGGCGCAGCGGATCCGGGCGAAAGGTTATCGGCGGGTCGGGCTGCTTGGCACCAAGTTCACGATGGAGGAGGACTTTTATATCGACCGGCTGCGCGCGCATGATCTCGACGTGCTGGTTCCTCCCACTGAGGCGCGCGCCGACGTGAACCGCATCATTTACGAGGAGCTGTGCCTCGGCATCGTCGCCGATCCCTCGCGCCGCCGCTACCAGGACGTGATGGCAGCGCTGGTCGCCGCCGGCGCCGAGTGCATCATCCTCGGCTGCACCGAGATCACGATGCTGGTCGGCCCTGATGACACAACGGTGGAGACGTTCGACACCACGGCCATTCACGCCGAGACGGCGGCCGATTTCGCCATCGGGTGATGCGATGTCGGCCGTCGCCGAGCCCCGCCTCTATCACCGATGCTCGATCGCGCGGATCGCGCCGCGGAGCTCGGCGAGGCCGCGCAGGCGGCCGATCGCGGTGTAGCCGGGGTTGGTGCGCTTGGTTGCCGCGAGGTCGTCCAGCATGCGATGGCCGTGATCGGGGCGGAACACGATTCTCTTGTCCGGCGAACGCGTGGCGTTCTCCTTCAGCAGCGCCTTGAGCACCGCGACCATGTCGACGTCGCCGTCGAGATGATCGGATTCGTAGAACGACAGGCCGTCGGCCTCGCGCTTGGTTGCGCGCAGATGGGCAAAGGCGATGCGGGGGCCGAAGCGCTCGGCCATTTCAGGCAGATTGTTTTCCGCGCGCACGCCGAGCGAGCCGGTGCACAGGCAGATGCCGTTGGCCTTGGACGGCACGGCGTCGAACAGCGCCTGATAGTCGTCGGCACTCGACGCAATGCGCGGCAGGCCGAACAACGGGCGCGGCGGATCGTCCGGATGCAGGGTCAAGGACACCCCGAGCTGCTCAGCCACCGGCGTCACGCGCGCGAGGAATTCGGCGAGATGCTGCCGCAGGATATTTGGCGTGATGTCGCGATAGGTCTCGAGCCGGTCGCGGAATTGCGGAATGGTCATCGGCTCGGTGGTCGAGCCGGGCAGCGCGCTGGCGATCACCATGACGAGATAATCGATGTCGGCCTGGCTCATCTGGTCGAACAGCTTTTTCGCGCGCGCCTGCTGCTCGAGCGAATAGTCCTGTGCGGCAGCCGGGCGCTTGAGGATATGCAGCTCGAACGCAGCAAAGCGGTCCTGGTCGAAGCGCATGGCGCGGGCGCCGTTCGGCATCTCCCATTCGAGGTCGGTGCGACACCAATCGACCACGGGCATGAAATTGTAGCAGATGATCTTGATGCCGGAGGCCGCGACAGCTTCTAGGCTGGCGATCCAGGCCTCGATCGACTTGGTCGCCTTGCCGCCGAGCCGCTTGACGTCGTCGGGGATCGGAATCGATTCCACCACCGACCAGGTCAGCTGCGAGCGGCCGGGCTGGCCGTTCTCGATGAAGTTCTTGCGCTCCTCGACCGCCTTTCGGGTCCAGGCCTCGCCGATCGGCACCTGATGCAGCGCCGAGACGATATCCGTCGCCCCGGCCTGCCTGACGTCATCCAAGGACACGGGATCATCGGGACCGTACCAGCGCCAACCCTGCAGCATCATGGATATCTCCTAAAGCGTTTTCGAGCGAAGTGGATACCGGTTCGCGTGAAGAAAACGCGTCAAAACAAGATCAGTTCGCGGTCAGCACGACCTTGACGCTCTGCGAGCGATCGAGCGCCAGCCGCAGCGCATCGGGCGCGGTCGAGAGCGGCCGCTCGGCGGTCACCAGCGACAGCACGTCGATGCCGCCGGAGGAAATCAGTTCCACCGCCGTCATGAACTCGAAGCCGAAACGGAACGAACCGCGCAGGTCGATCTCCTTGGCCATCACCGCATTCGACGGCGTCGGGATCTGGCCGCCGGGCAGATTGCCGATCTGCACCACGATGCCCCCGCGCCTGACGATGCCGATGGCGCTCGCAAGGCCCGCGGCCGTGCCCGAGACCTCGAACGCAACGTCATAGGGACGCGACGCAGCCTGCGCCTTCAGTCCTTCCTCACCGCCCGAGACATTCTCCACATGCGAAGCGCCGAGCTTGGTCGCGAAGGCGAGCGGTGCCGGCGCGATGTCGGCGACCGTGATGTCGGCCATCCCGGCGCGATGCGCGGCGAGCATGGTCAACAGCCCGATCGGGCCGGCGCCGAAGATGATGCCGCGCCTGCCCTCGATATTGCCGGCGCGCGCGACCGCGTGCAGGCAGACCGCGAGCGGCTCGGCGAGCGCTGCGGCCTGATAGGACACGTGATCGGGAATCTTCACGCACTGCGCGGGGACCGCGTCGAAATAGTTGGCGAAGCCGCCCTGCATGTGCGGCGTCTTCGAGGCCGAGCCCATGAAGTAGATGTTCTCGCACAGATTCGGCCGGCCCTCGCGGCAGGCGACGCAATGGCCGCACCAGCGCGACGGGTTGACCGCGACGCGGTCGCCGACCTTCAGATTGGCAGCGGAGCCGGAGATCTCCACGACTTCGCCCGATATCTCGTGGCCGAGCACCAGTGGCGACTTCACCACGAAATCGCCAGTCCGGGCATGGCGGAAATAGTGCATGTCCGAACCGCAGATGCCGCCGGCGCCGAAGCGGATGCGCACCATGCCGTCTGCGAGCTTGTCGAGCGGATGCTCGACCATGCGCAGATCTTCGGGACCGAACAGGGTTGCGGCGAGAGCGGTGGAGGTCATTTGGAGAGTCCCATGTATTTTGGCAGCCAGAGGGTCAGTTCGGGGATGTAGGTGATCGCGATCAACGCCAGCATCAGCGGCACCAGCCAGGGCAGGATCGCGACCGTGGTGCGCTCGACCGAGAGTTTGGCCACGCGGGCGAGCACGAACAGCACCATGCCGAGCGGCGGATGCAACAGGCCGATCATCAGGTTCAGCGTCATGATCAGGCCGAAATGGATCGGGTCGATACCGAGCTTGAGCACGATCGGCAGCAGGATCGGCACCAGGATGGTGATCGCCGCCGTGGTGTCGATGAAGCAGCCGACGAACAGGATCAGCACGTTGGCGAGCGCCAGGAACACCCATTTGTTGTGAGTGATGCTGAGCATCCAGTCCGACAGCATCTGGGCGGCCTGCGACACCGTCAGCAGCCAGGCGAAGATCGAGGCCGCCGTGACGATGAACAGCACCGAGGCCGTGGTCTCGATGGTGTCGAACGTCGCCTTCGCCACGGTCTTCAAGGTCATGGTGCGGTAGCGGACGAGGCCGAGGAACAGCGACCAGATCACGGCGGCAACCGCGGCTTCCGTCGGCGTGAACCAGCCGAGCGTCATGCCGCCGATCAGGATCACCGGCGCCATCAGCGCCATCACCGCCGAGAAGTCGAAATACCAGTCGATGATGAGCAGCGTGCCGAGGCCGATGACGACGGCCATGTTGACCGACATGCCCGCGAGCACCATCAGCCAGATCGCCATCGGGAACGCCAGCACGATGGCGATCTCGAGGCCGGCCGAGCCGAGCTGCGGCCAGGAGAACGGCGTGTCGCTGCCCCATTTGTTCTTGTGCGCGAAATAAGTGACGGTCGCCATCATCAGCAGCGTCATGACGATGCCGGGAATGACGCCGCCGAGGAACAGCGCGCCGATCGAGACGTTCGCCATCATGCCGTAGATCACGAAGGGCAGCGACGGCGGGATGATCGGGCCGAGCGTCGCGGAGGCCGCGGTGACGCCGACCGAGAACTCGGTGGAGTAGCCGTGGTCCTTCATCGCCTTGATCTCGATGGTGCCGAGACCGGCGGCATCCGCGATCGCGGTGCCGGACATGCCGGAGAAGATCACCGAGCCGATGATGTTGACGTGGCCGAGGCCGCCGCGCATCCAGCCGACCAGCGCGACGGCGAATTTGTAGATGCGCCCGGTGACGCCGGCGATGTTCATGAGGTTGCCGGCCAGGATGAAGAACGGCACCGCGAGCAGCGGAAAGCTCTCGACGCCGGCGATCATGCGCTGCGCCAGCGTGACGTCGGGCGTCACGCCGCTGACCAGGATGTAGAGCAGCGACGACGCGGCCATGGCAATCGCCACGGGAACGCCGAGCAGCATCAGGATGAGGAAGCCTCCAAGCAGCAGCAACATGGGATTACCCTTCAAAACCGTCGTAGGCGCCGGGACGTTCGAGGATCGAATAACCCTGTCGCAAATGTTGTATGGCCACCTGCACCGAGCGCACGAACATCAGCACGAAGCCGGCCAGGACGGCGTAGTAGACGTAGTCCTTGGGAAGATTGATCGTGGTCATCTGCTCGTCGCCGATGATCTGGATGTAGACCCAGACCAGCTTGATGGCGTAGCCGAAAAAGGCGATCCGGATCAGGTCGATCACCGTCGACAGCGCGCGCGCCACGAGGTGGGGCAAATAGCGGTAGAGGAGGTCGACCTGGATGTGCCGCGACAGCCGCACGCACATCGAGGCGCCGATGAAGACGACGCCGATCAGGCAATAGGTCGCGATCTCCTCGGTCCAGGCATAGCTGTCGTTGAGCACGTAGCGCGTGAAGAACTGGAGGAAGACGGCGAGCGCCATCACCCAGAAGATCGCGAGCGCCACCCAGTCCTCGAACGCGTAGATGCCGAGGTCGACCTTCGGCGTCGCCTCCTCCTCGAAGGTATGGGCGATCTCGTCCGCGGTGATCTGCCGGTGTATTTCGGCGGTGGACATGGGGGGACTCCTCAAACTGGCTCCGTCGTTCCGGGATGGTGCGTTAGCACCAGACCCGGAACCTCGAGATCCCGGGCTCGGCTCTTCGAGCCGCCCCGGGATGACGACTACGTCGTCACTTCACCGCCTGGATCTTTTCCCAGTCGGCCTTGCGATAGCCGAAGGTCTCGAAGGCGACGTTCTTCAGCACGGTGTCGCGGAACTCGTTCTTGTCCACCTCGGTCACGCTCAAGCCCTTCTCCTTGAAGAAGGCGACCAGCTTGGCCTCGTTCTGCTTGATCTCCGCGGTCGCCTTGGCGGCAGCCTCCTGGGCGACGTCGGTGAAGATCTTCTTGTCCTCGTCGGAGAGCTTCTTCCACAGCGCGCCAGCGACCACCGTGTTGAGGTGATCGACGATGTGGCCGGTCAGCACGATGTGCTTCTGCACCTCGTAGAACTTCTTGGCTTCGATCGTGGTCAGCGGGTTCTCCTGCGCCTCGACGGTGCCGTTCTGGAGCGCGAGGTAGACTTCCGCGAAGGCGATCGGCGCGGTGTTGGCGCCGCAGGCGCGCGGCATCGCGAGATAGGCCGGCACGTCGGGCACGCGCATCTTCAGGCCCTTGAGGTCCGCGCAAGTCTTGATCGGCTTGTTCGACGAGGTCTGGCGCACGCCGTAATAGGTGACCGCGACGATGTGGTGGCCGCTCTTGTCCTCATAGCCCTTGGCGAGCTCCTTGAAGATGTCGCTCTTGGTGTAGGCGAGCAGATGATCGGCATCGCGGAAGGTGTAGGGATAGTAGGTCACCCCGATCGGCGGGAAGCTCTTGGCCGCGAAGCTCGAGCCGGAGATGATGACGTCGACCGAGCCGAGCGAGAGGCCCTGGTTGATGTCGGCTTCCTTGCCGAGCTGCGAGGCCGGATAGACGTCGATCGCATAGCGCCCGTTGGTGCGCTTGCCGATCTCCTGCGCGGCCCAGACCGAAGCGGTGTGGAACGGCTCCGAGGTCTCGTAGACATGGGCCCATTTGAGCTTGGTCTGCGCCACGCTGGCCTGGGTGGCCGCCAACAGCGTGGCGGCGGACATCACTGCTGCAATCGTCATTTTCTTCAACATCGGCTTTTCCTCCATCGTTCAAGTCTGCTTCTTGTTCACCCGCCCCGGCTGGAAGCGGGCCGTACAATCTCATCGCCGCCGCGCGCTGCCGCCTCCGGCCTGCTTCTTCTTCGGCGCCGGTTTCGGTTTCGATGGCTTTGCCGGTGCTCGCGCCGTCCGGCCCCGCCCCGAAGATGATCCTGCCGCGTTCTCGGCGCCGAAATTCTGCGCAAAGCGCTCCTGCGAGCGCGCCAGATGCGCGCGCATCGCTTCGCGCGCGGCGTCCGGATCATGCGCCGCGATCGCCTCGCGCACGGCGCGATGCTCGTCGAGCGCGGTGCGCCAGGTGCCCGGGCTCTCGAAATAATGCGCGAGCTGCGCGAAATAGGGATTGAGGCGCTGGTCGAACAGCTCGCCGACGACGCGCACCAGAACGGCATTGCCGAGGCTGCCGGCGATCGCGACGTGGAACGCGCGGTCATGCACCATCGAGGCTTCGCCGGGATGCTCGACATTCTCCATTGCGAGGAGCGAGGCATCGATGCGGGCGATGTCGTCTTTGGTCGCGACGCGCGCAGCCTGTTCGGCGATGGCGCTTTCGAGGAATTCGCGGGCGCGCAGCAGCTCGAACGGGCCCTCGATGACGGAGGCGGCTGCGGGCGCGGCGATGGCGGCGGGCTCGATCACATAGATGCCGGAGCCGACACGGATGCGCAGGCGCCCCTCGACCTCGAGCGCAATCAAGGCTTCGCGCACGGTCGGCCTGGACACCTTGAGCTGCTCGGCGAGCTCGCGCTCGGTCGGCAAGCGGCTGCCGACCGCGTACTCGCCGCTGTCGATCAGGCTCCGCAATTGATCGGCGACCTGGCGATAAAGCCGTCTCGCCTCCACAGCTTCCAGCGGCACGCTGGTCCTCCCGAAAGGGTCGCGCGAGGCATTTCGACCCGCGGCCCGCCAATTTTGGAAAATTGGTCTTACCAATTGACCGGAGCATTGACCTGATCCAGGCGCCATGTCAAGCAGCGGCAAAGCAAGGGGAGACGTCCATGCGCCCAGGTTCCGTGCGTCTTGGCAGCGCCAATCTCGACCGGTTGCCGCCGGCCGTCCGCCGCCCGGCCTACGACCGTTCGCGCATCACGCCCGGCATCGTGCATCTCGGCCTCGGCGCCTTTCATCGCGCGCATCAGGCCGTCGTCATCGACGATTGCCTTGCCAGCGGCAGCTCGTCCTGGGGCATCGTCGGCGCCAGCCTGCGCAGCCCGGATACGCGCGACGCCCTCGCCCCGCAGGATCATCTCTACACCGTTGCCGTGCGTGCCGCCGAGGGCACCGAGCACCGCGTGATCGGCGCGCTGCTCGACAGCGTCGTCGCGCGCGAGAAGCCGGCGGCGCTGGTCGAGCGGATGGTCGATCCCGCCATTCGCATCGTCTCGCTGACGGTCACCGAGAAAGGCTATTGCCACACGCCGCAGACCGGCGATCTCGATGAACGGCATCCTGACATCGTGCACGATCTCAACAATTTCGACGCGCCGCGCTCGGCGCCCGGCTTCATCGTCGCGGCGCTGGCACGCCGGCGCGCGCTAGGCGCACCGCCCTTCACAGTGATGTGCTGCGACAATCTCGCCGCCAACGGCCACACCGTGCAGCGCATCGTGACGCAGTTCGCCGCGCTCCGCTCCAGGGAACTCGGCAAGTGGATCGCGGACAATGCCGCTTTTCCCTCGACCATGGTCGACCGCATCGTGCCGGAGACGACGGATAGCGACCGCGATGCGGTCGCGAACGCACTCGGCATGCGCGACGCCTGGCCCGTGATGACCGAGCCGTTCACGCAATGGGTGGTCGAGGATCGTTTCACGGCCGGCCGGCCCGACCTTGCCACCGCCGGCGTCGAGCTCGTTGCCGACGTCAAGCCGTTCGAGCTGATGAAGCTGCGGCTGGTT
>NZ_AJQF01000371.1:0-241 GCF_000261705.1 Bradyrhizobium genomosp. III
CGGCTATCTCGCGGGCTACGAGACCATCGCCGACACCATGCAGGATCCGCACTTCGCACGGCTTGCCGCGCAGGTGATGGAGGAAGCCGCGGTGACGCTGACGATGCCTGCCGGCGCTGATCTCGCCGCCTATCGCGCTTCGCTACTCAAGCGCTTCGCCAATCCGGCGCTGCATCATCGCACCTGGCAGATCGCGATGGACGGCTCGCAAAAGCTGCCGCAGCGGCTGCTCGGCGCGATG
>NZ_AJQF01000372.1:0-2737 GCF_000261705.1 Bradyrhizobium genomosp. III
CTGCCGATCTCGACCCATGCGCTCGCGGTGGCCGGCTGGATGCGCTACGTCAGCGGCCTCGACGAGCAGGGCCGCGCCATCGACGTGCGCGATCCCCTCGCCGCCGAATTCGCCGCGCTGGCGCGCGAGGCGGGGCCCGTTGCCGAGCGGCTCGCGCCTGCGCTGCTCGGGGTTCAGAAGGTGTTCGGGCCGCTGGGGTCCGAGCCGCGCCTGCGCGAGGCCGTGACCACGGCGCTCGGCCGTCTCTACAAGGATGGTGCGCGGCGGGCCGTGGAGACGCTCGTCGCGGCCTGACCACTGAGCGGGCAATGCTGCACTGCGGTCCAAATCGGACACAAGGTCGAACGGAAGTCGCGCTTGATTTTTGCCTGTCCTTGCCCCACCCGAGAGCGATGGCAAAGGACAGCAAGATCATCGCCGCCAACGCGGCCTTCTACGCCGCGTTTTCGACCGGCGACTTCGACGGCATGGAACGGTTGTGGGTGGACGACGACGCCATTTCCTGCATCCATCCCGGTTGGCCGGCCATCATCGGGCGCGCCACGGTGATCGGAAGCTGGCGCGACATCCTGCAAAACCCGGAGCGGCCGCAGATCGTCTGCGCCGAGCCGCAGGTCATCGTCGACGGCGACAGCGCCCGCGTGCTCTGCATCGAGATCGTCGACGGCACCGCCCTGGCCGCGGCGAACCATTTTCGCCGCGTCGGCGACGAGTGGCTGCTAGTGCATCACCAATCGAGCCCGATCGCGCAGATTGTCGAGCAGGCTGAAGACGATAGAGCGAGCCACCGCGTGCACTGAACGCGGCGGGACCCGCGGGCGTGAGCTACTGTGCATGGGGTTGTTTTTCAGTTTCTTGTTTGGCGACCCCGAGTTCCGACAGGTCATCCAGCACGGCCCGCGCCGCGGAAAAATCATCATCCGCGAAGAACATGCTCCGGGTGATCAGAACCGGAATGCCGGCGCGTGAGGCCGCAATCAGCCCGTTGGCGGAATCCTCGATGGCCACGCAGTCGGCCGCGCCGAGTTGCAGCCGCGCCAGCGTTTCCAGATAGACGTCCGGTGCCGGCTTCTTGTGCCTGACATCGTCACCGGCGACGATGGCGTCGAACTGCGCAGCCCAACCCGCCCCCAGCGCCTGCGACAGCAGCGCATCGATGTTGCCGTGGGAGGTCGTGGTCGCAATCCCAAGCCGCTGGCCGCGCGCCTTCGCCGCAGCGAGCAGCTCGATCACGCCCGGCCTTAAGGAACAGCAGCCGGTTTCGACCAGCTCGGCGTAATGCGCGGTCTTGATGCGGTGAAGCGCGGCAATGTCCTCGTCCGGCAGCGGCGGGACGTTCCGCAGCCTTCCGTGGTAGGCGCGCATGCGCTCCTGGCCGCCGGTCACCCGCAGCAGGTCCTTGTAGACCGCGCGGTCCCACTGCCAGTCGAGACCGTGGTGCGCGAAGGCATGGTTGAAGGCCTGCCGATGCAGCTCCTCGGTCTCGGCCAGAGTGCCATCGACGTCGAAGATCAGCGCGGCCGCGCGCCGGACCAGCTCATTGGCATCCGGCGGCCCCAAGGCGAGCGCTTCTGCCTGCATGATCGATGCCTCCCTGTGACAGGCGAACATCGCCCAAGGCAGGAGGTGAGACAAATCGCAATATCTTTTGCCGGACCCAAAAATCTCTTATGAGCAAACGACGCGCGACGGCGCGGACGGGAACTTTCGACCTGCACAGGAGACGCATGCGGCTCTTCATCCTTGGCCTCGGCTATAGTGCCCGGCATTTCGTCCGCACACATGGCGGCAGCTTCTCGCATATCGCCGGCACCGTGCGCGATCCCGGAAAGCGGGATGACCTCGCCGGCATCGAGGTGCATGCCTTTTCGGGCGAGCCTCCTGCACGCGAGACGGTCGAGCAAGTTCGCGAGGCCGATGTCCTTCTCATATCGATCCCGCCCGGTAGCAGCGGCGATCCCGCCATCGCCGCGTTCGGCGACGTGCTGGCGACGGGCCGCCGCAAGATCGTCTATCTCTCCACCATCGGCGTCTACGGCGATCACGGCGGCGGCTGGGTCGACGAGAGTACTCCGCCGCAGGCAACGCTCGACCGCGCCCGCATGCGGGTTGCCGCCGAGCAGGCCTGGATGGACATGGCCCGCGGCGATGCCGCCATCCTGCGGCTTGCGGGCATCTACGGCCCCGGCCGCAACGCGCTGGCGACACTGCGGGGTGGGACAGCCCGCCGCGTCATCAAGCCGGGCCAGGTCTTCAACCGCATCCATGTCGACGACATCGCGAGTGCGATCATGGCCGCCATTCCCCACGGAAGCGGCGGCATCTGGAACGTCTGCGACGACGAGCCGGCGCCGCCGCAGGACGTGATCGCCTATGCGGCGAAACTGATGGGCGTTGCGCCGCCGCCGGAAGAGGCGTTCGCGACGGCCGAGATGTCGGCGATGGCCCGCAGCTTCTATGCCAGCAGCGCCCGCGTCTCCAACGCAAAACTGAAGTGCGAGCTCGGCGTCACGCTTGTCCACCCGACCTATCGGCGCGGCCTCGACGCGCTGTGGCATGCAGGCGAAGCACGATAAGGCACCGCCGCGTCCGGCACGTCCCAGACATGCCCTGCCCGCGCTTGACTTCGCGTCGGTGCAGTCGTGATCTAGGCGTGCAACGAGCCACTCACACAACGAGCTCGTGCGGGAGGAACATAATGAACAAGACGATCGCCATGATCGCGGCGGCGGCTGCC
>NZ_AJQF01000373.1:0-51155 GCF_000261705.1 Bradyrhizobium genomosp. III
CGCGCCGCTGCCCGAAGCCAAACCCGACGATGTCGGCTTCTCCAGTCAGGGCCTTGCACGCCTCGACAATTTCTTCGCTCGCGAGATCGCCGCCAAGCGCGTCCCCGGCGCGGTCGTCGCCATCGCGCGCGACGGCAAGCTCGTGCACTACAAGGCTTACGGCATGCTGGATCCGGACAAGGGCACGCCGATGCCGATCGATGCGATCTTCGCGCTGGCCTCGATGACCAAGCCGATGGCAGCGGTCGCGGGCCTGACGCTGATGGAGCAGGGACGGCTGCCGCTCCAGGCCAAGCTGTCCGATTACTATCCCGGCTTTTCCGACATGAAAATCGGCGTGACCGAGGCCAACGGTTCGCTCAAGCTGGAGCCGCAGGCCTCGCCGATCTTCATCCACGATCTCTACCGGCACACCTCCGGATTGATGTATGGCGGCCGGCCCGACAGTTCGAGCCCGGTGGCCCGGCAATATCCTGACGGCGTCGCGCCCGCGATCGAAGGTGACACCCAGGCGTTCATCGACCGCATCACCAAACTGCCGCTGGCGCATCAGCCCTCGACCGAGTTCGAATACGGCTTCTCGATCGACGTGCTCGGCGCCGTCGTCGAGAAGGTGAGCGAGCAGAAGCTCGGCGAGTATCTCGCCGCCAATGTCTGGCAGCCGCTCGGCATGAAGGACGCGACCTTCCACCCGACCGACGCGCAACGCCCTCGCCTCGCCCGCCCGTTTGCCAACGATCCGCTGACGGGCAAGCCGCAGGCGATCAAGCTGCTCGACACCCCGACCAAGTTCGACTGCGGCGGCGCCTGCTCGTTCGCGACGGTCGGCGACTACGCCCGCTTCGGGCAGATGCTGCTCAACGGCGGCGAGCTCGACGGCCAGCGCATCCTGGGTCCGAAGACCGTGCATCACATGACGACCAACCACCTTGGCCCCGAGATCAAGAACAACGTGGCCAATGTCGAGCCGCATCGCGGCGGCTTCGGCTTCGGCCTTTCGGTCGCGGTTCGCACCAGCGAAGGGCTGTCGTCTGTCCCCGGCAATCCCGGCGAGTTCACCTGGAACGGTGCCTACGGAACGCAGTTCTTCTGCGACCCGAAGGAGCGTCTCGTGGTCGTGGTGGGAACGGCTGCGCCCGGCGAACTCAGGAAGTATTATCGCGAGCAGGTTCAGGACATCGTCTATGGTGCGATGGCGAAGTGAGATCGGCACGCACTGAAAGAAAAAGGGCGGCCGATCGGGCCGCCCTTTTGTTTTGACCCAGCGTCAGCTCAACACGCCGTACTTCTTGAACCAGGCCTGCGCCTGCTTCCAGGCATCTTCCGCGGCGTCCTTGCGGTAGCTGCCGCGGTAGTCGGCATGGAAGCCGTGCGGCGCTTCGGGGTAGATCTTGAATTCGGCCGTCTTCTTGTTCTGCTCGAGCGCGGCCTTCATCTGCTCGACCTGGGCGACGGGAATGCCGGTGTCGGCGCCCCCATAGAGGCCGAGCACCGGCGCCTTCATCTCGGGGGCGAGCTGCATCGGGCTCTTCGGCAGCAGCGGATTTTCGGGGTCGACCAAGGTGCCGTAGAAGGCGACGCCGGCCTTGAGCGTGCTGCTATGGGCGGCATATTCCCAGACGGTGCGCCCGCCACGGCAGAAGCCGATGATGCCGAGCTTTGCAGTGTCGCCGCCTTGCGATCCAGCCCAGGCCGCCACCGCGTCCAGATCGGACAGCAGCTCCGCGTCGGGCTTGGCATTGACCACCGGGAGCAGATCCTTGACCTCGGCGACCTTGGTCAGATCGATGCCTTTGCGGAAGTAATAGTCGGGCGCGATTGCGAACGCGCCAAGCTTGGCGAGGCGCCGCGTCACGTCCTTGATATATTCGTGCAGGCCGAAAATCTCCATCGCCACGATGATCACCGGCGCCTTGGTGTTGCCGGCGGGACGGGCGAAATAGACGGGCATCTCTTCGGAGCCGACCTTGATCCTGGCGTCACTGACCTGAAGACCATTGGTGTCGGTCGTGATCGCCTCGGCGCGCACGGGCCCGGCCGCAAGCGTGTAGCCGGCGGCGACGGCCGCGGTGGCGCTCATGAACCCGCGGCGAGAGACCGGGGCGACTTTCGTCAACCCGACGACGTCGGATGCCATGGTAGTTTCGAAGCTCATCGATCTATCCCTTGCTGCTGCCTATGCTGGTATCCCGGGGGGCGACGCATTCGCCAATAGTTGCCGGCGAGATGCAAATCACCAGCCTGCGAGCACGCGCGCTTTCAGGCCAGACCGTGCGGTTTCTGCACCGGCGCAATCTCGGGCATCGGGCTCATCGCGCCAAAGTTCGACGATTGCGCCACGCAGGAGCCGACCGTGGCTGCCAACGCTGCAGGACGTTGAACAACGCTGACTGTTTCGACTCCCAACGGCACTCTGACATTCGCTTCGCTCGTGTGCCGGACTTAACCGCCTAGCTGCACTGCATCGCAACATCCATTAACTGAAAAAGAGGGTTCTCCCGCGGCCGGCCGCACCGCCAACTGCTGCAGGTGATGCGCATGTGTGCGCCTTCGAGACGCTCACCCGCAACAAATGGGCACCGCAGTGGCCACAATGACACATCATGTTGCTTGCGCATCGGACACATCACCGTCAATCACGCGCGAGCCGTCGTCATTTGATTGAAATTTTCGGAGGACTTGAGCCGTGCGATTTACTCGAACTTTCTTTGTGACGCCCTAGTTCCACGGCCGGAAGTTCCATCTCTGCAACAGAGAGCTTCTTCCCCACGCGGTCCGCCGTCCGGCAACGGACGAAGGGTCACGCGAGGACTTCATTCTCGTCCACACAGATTGCGCACCCCAAGGCTCAATTGAATAAAGCTTTATCCGATCTGGAATTGAAATGAATTTGGCTCGCGAATCGATTGAACTGTTGGAGCAGGTCGCACGAATCCTGTGGTTCGAAGGCACCAAGCACGGCTTGCGCGACCGCGAGTGGATGGCGCTGCGCTTCCTTTCCCGCGCCAACCGTTTTTCCCGGACGCCTTCGGCGCTCGCGAGTTACGTCGGCACCACGCGCGGCACCGCCTCGTTCATCATCGGGGAGCTCGAGCGGCTGGGCTATATCGAGCGAAAACGCTCGGCCACCGACAAGCGCTCGGTGATGCTGAGCGTGACGCAGCAGGGCAAGAAGTTCCTGGTGCGCGACCCCGTCAGCGTTCTGGTCGAGGCGATTGCCGTCCTCGACGAGGAGGTCAAGATCCGCTTCCGCGACACCTTCAGGCACGTGCTGGATCAGTCGGACGCGGCCGAGCAGCGGCACCACACCGACGTTTGCAAACGATGCATCTTCCTCCGGGAGGAGCGCACCACCAACGACAGCAAGGCAGCGGCCGAGTTCAGCTGCCGTCTGTTCCGCTCGCCGATCGCGGAGGCGGAGGTCGATCTGCTATGCACCAGCTTCGAGCATCACCGCCAATAGAGGACAGCCCTCGATCAGGGCGTCGCCTTACGTGACGAATAGATGACACCGCCGCTCGCCTCCACCACCAGGCGCCCGTTCTCGCTCCTGATCTCCTCGATGCGGCCAAGACCCGGCACCTGCTGTCCCAGCACGGCCTCGATGACGCCGTTCGGACCCTGCAGGATCGCAATGCCTTCATAGGCCTGGCGGACCGACCAACCCTTGATCACCTTCCGCGGCGCCGGCGCGCGCTCGGACGGAGACACCGAGCCCGTGAACTCGGGCGCTGCGACCGAGGCCATCATCGATCCTTGCTGTGGCGAGGGCTGCGATTGCACCATGGCCGGCGCCGGAGCCGGCGTCTGAACCTGCGCTTGGGCGAGCTTGTCGAGCTTCACCGTCGAGGACGAGCTCACCCGCTCGATACGGTCCAAATTCTCGGCGAACCTGCCGAAACGGTCATTGGTCGCCTTGCTCGACTGATCCACCGCGGTGCGCAGGCCATCGAGATTTTCCGACACGCCCGACACCTGCTTGCGCAGATGCGCGACGGTCTCGCGCAGATTCCTGATCTCCGTATTGGCTGCAACGTTGTTCTGGGCGGGCTGCGTGGTGAGATAGGCGATCACGCCGGTGCAGGCGCAGACCACCAACATGGCGGCGACCGCCAATGTCGCGAGCGGCGCAACCCATGTCGGACGGGGCGGCGGGGGCTTGGCGACGATCACGGCCGGCTTGATCACGGTCGGCGCGGGCTTGGGGATCGCCATCTTGTCGAGACGCGCCTTGGCCCGAATACGTTTCAGCCCCTCGAGTGCCTCCTTCGCCAGAGCTTCATCACTTGCCGCGGCCGACGCTCGCTTTGGGCCCGCGGCAGGCCTGGGCGCTCGCGCCGTATCGTCCTTCGTATCGCGTGCTTCGGGAGCCGGCTTCGTCGTTGCGGAAACATCAGTGGTCGCGTTGGGACGAGCTTGTCCATCGGACAACATGTGAAAATGCTCCGTTCGGTTCGATCTGTCGAACGATGACGTTATTTGCCGAAGCTTGCCTGAAACGTGCGCATCGAAAACTTTTCCATCGCGCGCGATGCGACGTCACATGAGTCAATCGCGTCATGGACGTGGCGAGAGTGCGACTCGAAAGACACACACTCGCCAAGATTTCGCCAAGCTGGAGTCTCGCCGCCACACGTGAGTCGAATTGTCGCACGGCGAAACACGCCCATGAGAGTCAATCCCGGGTTGAAAACCCCTCGATATGCCTGATCCACCCCACCACCTAAAATAGCTGTGATTGTACGGGGATGCGGAACCTTAGACCCATCACGATGCAGAACTAGTTTAGTTTCCAAATCAACTGATGCGTTTGAATATATCAAGAAACAACCCGAAACAAACCAACAGCATCAAGCACACGTAGCAATCGCTTTGTTTCGCACGCTTGATCGGAAATCGGCAATTGTTACGGTCCTACTCAAGTGATTCTCGCCAGTTGGCGAGGAGATCGACACAGATTCAGTGGCGTTCGGACGCGATGAGCAACTTGGCGCAACTGTTCTAGGTCGTTTCTCAATCCGCCCCGCGAGGTGATCCGTAAGACACCCGCCGGGCCTCACGCAGTAAGCGTTCAGTATCGAGTTGAAGTACCAGGCCTGCGAGACGCAGGCACTGAATGCGTAGGGCTGCCCGCGAATATCGAAACCATAACAACGGTTCGCGGGAAGAAATGTCGTCAAACAGCATCGTTGCCGAGCCGGGCATCACAACAACCATCCGGCCGCGACAGGTGCGAAACAGGGGCGAAAGACTGATGTATATTATCGTTGATGATCGCGAGAGCGTCGCGAACAGCTATGTCGGAGGGCTCGTTCGCGAAGGCGTATCGTCGATCGGCTTCTCCTCCGGGGAATTCTGGGACTGGCTGCAATCCGCGAGTGAATCGGATCTGGCAGCGGTGGACGCCTTCCTCCTCGGGGATTGCGATGCCCGCGGAAGCCTGCCGCGGGCGATGCGCAAGCGTTCCTCGGCTCCCATCATCGCCATGAGCGGCCAGAAGATGCTCAAGAACACGCTGGAGCTGTTCGAATCGGGTGTCGACGACGTCGTGCACGTACCGATCCACCTGCGCGAGATCCTTGCCCGAACGGCCGCGATCGCGCGCCGCCGGGTGGGCGAGCTGCCGAGGCCCTGCGAGAGCAGGATCCAGGTCTTCTTCAACGGCCGTGACCCCGAGATCGCGGGCCACGCCCTCACGCTGCCCCGCCGCGAACTGCGCATTCTCGAATATATGGTCAGCAATCACGGCAAGTGGATCACCAAGACGCAGATCTTCAACGCGGTCTACGGCATCTTCGAGTCCACCTTCGACGAGAGCGTGATCGAGAGCCACGTCAGCAAGCTGCGCAAGAAACTCCGCGACCGCCTCGGCTTCGACGCGATCGTGGCCCGGCGTTACGTCGGATACCGCCTCGACATCCCTGCCGGCGACACCCTCGACGTGCCGATGCAGGAGCTCGACGAGGTCGGCATCATCCTGAACAGGGCGCATGCCGTCCCGGCCGCCTATCCGGTCGGCAACTGACACGGCACAAGCCTGCCACGAACAGACAACGGCCTCTGCGAAGCACCATCGCAGAGGCCGTTGCATTTTCGGCGGCGGGAGATGTGGGATGAGCCCCCTATAGCGCCTCGATGGAGGTGCGTTTTCCTCTTGTGAAGAGGCAATCCCATCGGAGCTATTGGGCGCAAGACTATCCACGTCGTCATGGCCGGGCTTGGGCCATCCACGGGTTGCTACGCCGGACCAAGAACGTGGATGCCCGGGACAAGCCCGGGCATGACGACGTCTTTGTGACGAACCAGCTGCGCCTATTCAGCCCGCGCTCTACGGCTTCTGCTGGAATTCTTCCCTGGAGACGTAATTGAAATCCTCGACCAGGACGTCCTGGACGACGTCAGCCTGCATCCGCTCGTTGACGCGCTGCTTGATGGCGGCCGTCAGGATGGAGAGGTCGTAGCGGGCGAGCTTCCTGAAGTCGAGACGGTCGTCGGCATAGATCCTGCGAAAGGCCTCGTCGACGACGAACGGCTCCGGCGGAACGTTGAGCTGGTGCATCGTCCGCGCCTCCACGGTGTAGACGAAGCGCGCGACGATATAGCCCTGCACATTGCCGTTCTCGACCATGGGCACGCTCAAAGCCCTGGTCTTCTGGTATTGCAGCCCGTCGAGATATTCGTCCTTCGCCGGCAGCAGGCTGCCGTTCTCCTTCCAATAGGCCACGCCATAGCTCGTGCCCGCGGTGAGGATGCATACCCAGAGCCCGGCCAGCACCAGTCTGATCATTTTCCGTCCTGCGCTGCGCGGCCGGTATAGGTGCCGTCCGACTCGGCCTCCTTGATCGCCTTGACGATGATGCCCGCGATCTCGCGCACCGCGTCGTAGTGCATTTCGAGGATCGAGCGATTCCGCTCGAGCTTCTCGCGCAGCCGCTGAATCTCGTCGGTGACCTCGACGTCGCCGCCGAGATGCATCCGCGCCCGCATCAGGCGGACGAATTCGAGCATGCTCCGGCTCTTCCGCGCGCTGAAGTCGTCGAAATCGATCTTCTGACGCGTCGTGAGCGCGACCGTCTCCTCCTCGACGATGCTCTCGAGCCGGCGGATCGCTGCCAGCAGGCCCCGCACTTCATCCAATCTCGCCGCATCCGCGCCGTCGACCACGGCCTCGCCGCTCATGATCGGCAGCAGCACCGGCAGCAGCGCATCGGCTTCTGCTGCTTCCGCCGTCATCACCCCGGTGTCCACGACCGGCTGCTCGATCACCATGGCCGCCGCGCTGTCTTGTGCCTGCATAGGAAATTCACCCTTCAACTTCTGTCACCCGTTCGCGGATCATCATCCGGCCTTGCCGGCACCGTTCGGCCCCGCCGGATTGGCGGCGGCCAGCTGCTTGGCGATGCCAATGCCGTTGCCCTTTGCCAGCTGGCTGCCAAGCTGCTCCGCCAGCATCGATTTCCAGACGCCGCCGGCCGTGCCCTTGCCAAAGACCTGCTCGGATTCCTTCGGCAACATCGTCTCGACGAAGGTCTGGAGGATGAAAGCTTCGAACTTCCGGTACACCTCGCCCGACGCCGGCGCCTTGATCATCCGCACCGGGGCCCCATTCACCGCATCCGACGACGCCTCGGAGACCTTCGTCGCGGACTGCTCGGCAGCTGCCGCCTTGCCGGCCTCCGCGTCCATCGTTGCGGCGAAGTCGGCATCGGAGGATTTCAGCGCATCGAGTTTCGCGGTCGCCGCGCGCTGGGTCACGGGATCGGCGGCCTCGAGGACGTCGAGAACGAGGTCGGGCGTCGCGGTCACGATCATGGCTTGTTCCGATTGGCTGGCCGTGGCGTCCACGCGCGCACGGCTGGGCTTATTCCCGTCATCTCCTCGAGGGAGCGCTTCTCGGCGTCACGGAGCTTGTCGGCCAGCGCCGCCTTCGCGACCTGCTCGAGCTGCTTCACGCGGCGGCTCTCGGCGCGGACCTGGTCGAGCTGCTGCGCGGCCTGCGTCCGGATCTCGCGCGCACCGACGCTCGTCCTGTTCAAGCGCCGCGCGATCGATTCGCTCGACGATCCCGCCGGCGGCTTGCCATCGTTCAGGGCTCCCACCAGCCATTCCTGCTCGTCCTGCAGGCTTCGCTCCTGCTGCCGCAGCTGCGCGAGCTGCCATTCGGACAACCGGAGCTGGAGCTTCACCAGCGACACCATCCGGCCGAGCTTGTCCGCGCGCGACGTCATCACAGGCTCACTCCGCCAGCCAGGACGAGAGGCCGAGCATGAATTGCGTCAGCAGCTCGTCGCTCGTGAGGTAGAGCAGCAGGAAGCCGCCGAATAGCACGAAGGGTACGGAGATGAAATAGACTGGAATTGCCGGCGTCAGCTTGTTGATCAGGCTGACCGCCAGGTTGACGATCACCGAATAGACGATGAACGGGCTGGCGACCCGCAGCGTCAGCACGAACGCTTCCGACAGGCGGCCGACGAGCAGGTCGAGTGCCATGCCGCCGCCGAGCCGGCTCCCGGGACGCCAGACGTCGTAGGAGTTCATCAGCCCACGCAGGACCTGCCAATGCTGGTCGGTCATGAAGAACAGCGTGGTGACGGACACCATGATCAGCGGCACCAGCGCCGGCGCCGGATCGCTGTCGGCGACCGGCGTTCCCGGGATGTTGCTGAGCCCGATCGCGCTCGCCATCACCGTCGCCATGGTCTGGAGCGCGAGAAAGAACACCCGCCCGCCGAGCCCGATGACGCTGCCGACCACGAGCTCGGAGCAGATCAGGAGCGCCAGCGTCAGCGGCGCGGCGTTGTCCGTGAGCGGCTTCAGCACCGCGATCAGGATCGGCGTCAGCGCGAACGTCGTGACGAGCGCGACGAACAGGCGGACCTGTGCCGGAACGTTGACGCTGGAAAAGCCGGGCACCAGCATCAGGCAGGCGCCGATACGGCAGAACACAATGAACGTCACCAGCACGCTGTCGGCAAGGCCGCTGATCACGACACGGCTCCGAGCGCCCGGATCTCGGCGCTGCGCGCGACTTCGACATGCGACAGGATCGGCAAGGTCGGGAACACCCGCTCCAGGATCATCCGGACATAGGGCCGGGCTTCCGGCGTCACCGCCAGCACCACGCTGGTGCCGTTCTCGGTGAACTTGCGGATCGCGGCGCTGGCTTCGGTCGCGAACTGCTCGATCAGGCGCGGATCGGCGTCGAACTCGACGACGTCGCCCTTGGCGTCGCGCTTCAGGCTCTGGTGGAAGGCGAGGTCCCAGCGGTTGCCGAGACGGACGACGTTGAGCACGCCGTTGTCGGAGAGATCGCCGCAGATCTGCTGGGCAAGCCGGGTCCGCACGTGCTCCGCGACCTGCTCGGAGCGCCGCACGTGAGGCGCGATCTCGGCGATCGCCTCGAGGATGAGGTGAAGATTGCGGATGGAGACCCGCTCGGCCAGCAGTATCTTCAGGATCGCCAGCAGGCCGGAATAGGAGATCTGCGACGGGCAGAGATCCTCGACGAGGCGCTTGTACTCGGGATCGAGCCGGTCGAGCAGCGCGCGCATGTCCTTGTAGGACAGGAGCTGGGCGAGGTTCGCCCGGAGCACCTCGCTCAAATGCGTGAGCAGCACCGACAGATTGTCGACCGGCTTGCAGCCCTGCCGCTTGACTTCGTCCGTGAAGGCTTCCGTCACCCACAGCGCCTTCATGCCGAAAGCGGGTTCGACCACCTCTTCGCCGGGCACGTCGGGCTTGCCGTCCTTGTCGACCAGCACCAGCACCTCGCCGAGCCGGAGCTCGCCATGGGCGACGCGGGTGTCGTGGATCCGGATCTGGTAGCCCTTGGGGTCGATCGACAGATTGTCGCTGAGCTTGATCTCGGGAATGACGAAGCCGTACTGCTTGGCGAACTTCTTGCGGATCTTGGCGACGCGGTGGGCCAGCTCGGTGCGCGAGCCCAGCAGATGGACCGAAAGATGGCCGCCGAGCGCAAGTTCGATCTCGGCGGTCTTGAGCTGGTCCTTGACGGATTCCTTGGCCTCAGCCTGGGCGCGCTCGTCGGCCTTGCGCACATCTTCCTTCCGCTCCCGCGCCGCCTGCCGCCTCGGCAAGGTGTAGCCGACGAAGGCCATGACGCCGCCGAGAAGCACGAAGGGCGCCAACGGCAGCCCCGGCATCAAGGCGAGCACGAACATCATCAGCGCGGCGGCCGACACAGCGCGGGGATAGCCGCCGAGCTGGCGCAGCACGGCCTGCTCGGCCGATCCTCTCGTGCCGCCCTTGGAGACCAGCAGGCCGGCCGACAGCGACACGATGAGTGCCGGCATCTGCGACACCAGACCGTCGCCGACGGAGAGCTTCGTGTAGACGTCGGCGGCGCGCGACAGCGTCAGCCCGTGATGGGTGACGCCGATGATGATGCCGCCGAAAATGTTGATCGCGGTGATGAGCAGGCCGGCGATGGCATCGCCCCGAACGAACTTCGAGGCACCGTCCATGGCACCGAAGAACGCGCTTTCTTCTTCGAGCTCGCGGCGCCGGCGCTGGGCTTCCTTGTCGTCGATCAGGCCCGCCGACAGATCGGCATCGATCGCCATCTGCTTGCCGGGGATGGCGTCGAGGGTGAAACGCGCGCCGACTTCGGCGATACGCGTCGCACCCTTGGTGATCACGACGAAATTCACGGTGACCAGGATGGCGAAGATGATCAGGCCGATGACGAAGTCGCCGCCCATGACGAACTTGGAGAAGCCGGCGACGACGTGGCCGGCAGCCTGCTCGCCCTCCCCCCCGCGCGACAGGATCAGGCGGGTGGTCGCGACGTTCAGCGCCAGCCGCAGGATGGTCGCGATCAGCAGCACGGTCGGGAAGGCGGAGAAGTCGAGCGGTCGCTGGATCCACAGCGCGACCATCAGGATCAGCGCCGACAGCGCGATCGAGAACGCGAGGCCGAGATCGATCAGGATCGGCGGGATCGGCAGGAACAGGATCGTGAGCATGGCCACGATGCCGCCGGCGAAAAAGGCGTCGGCCCCCAATCGTCGTGGGGTCGGCAGGCTAGCAGCTAACGTATCGGCCATGGGTCACCGGCAGAGGGTCCACCCCTAATCTGCCCCGCAAAGCTTACGCGGGGATGGTGGCCGAGGCCGCGCGGGTCAGAAGCCGCGCTCGATCCGCGAATAGACCATCTCGGTGAAGGTCGAGAGATGCGCGCCGATGAAGGAGCCGGAGACGGCAACGACCAGGAGGATGACGATGATCTTCGGAACGAAGGTCAGCGTCACCTCCTGGATCTGGGTCAGGGCCTGGATCAGCGCGATGATGGTGCCGACCAGCATCGCGGCGCCGACCGCGGGCCCGGAGGCGACGATGATGGTCCAGATCGCCGCCTGGACGATGTCGAGAGCGTCGCGTTCGTTCATGACTGGCTGATCGTGAGTCCCGGCCCGACCGCGACCTTGGTGCCGTTCTCGAGGGTCGCGATGGAGCCGTCGGCGTTGATGGAGACCGAGACGACCTTGCCGCTGAAGCTGGCGCCGGTGGCGTCTGTGAAGCTGACGGTTTTCCCGATCAGGCCGTTGGCCTGCGACAACGACTGCGAGGACAGCAGCGCATCCAGCTTCGAGTTGGTCTGCATGGCCTGCTCGACCGTCGAGAGCTGCGCGAACTGGCTCATATATTGCGAGGTATCCATCGGATTGGTCGGATCCTGGTTCTTCATCTCGGCGACGAGAAGCTGAAGAAACGTGTTGTAGTCGACGCTGTTGCTCGAGGTCGAATTGGTGGAGCCGGTCGAACTGGACGACTTGCTCGTGCTGTCGGTCGCACTGTTGACGTTCATGTACCTCTCCGCTGTCAGGCAGCCTGGAATGGGGACTCGGTGATGGCGCAGGCCAGGATGGCCTGCTCGACCGGGAACAGGGCCCGGATCCGCTTGAGCGCCTCGAAGTAGCGGGTCGCCTCGACCAGCTCGTCGACCGCGCCCAGTCCGTCCAGCATCTCCCGGCTCTCGCACACGGCGCACAGGGCCGCGTGATGCTGGGCGTAGAGTGCCGCGGCGTCGCGGATGTCGGTCGGGTTCATCAGCATGAGCTGGACGATGAAGTAGAGCTGCCGCAGCGCCGTGGTGGCGTCGGACGCCTGCATGACCTGCCCTTCGAGCAGGAACATCACGTCGTTGACGAGCTCGACGGAGACCTTGCGGTCCACGCGCAGCACCGCGCCGTTGATGTAGATCCGTTCGCCCGCCCGCAAGGAGATCTTCATCAAAGAGCGTCTCGGATCAGGCGGTTGATTTCGATGAGCTGCATCACGTCGTTCGACCTCTCCTCGCGAAGACGATCGGCCTCCTTGACGACCCACAGGCCGATCGAGATGATGTCGGCGCGCAGCTTGTCCGGAAGCCCGTTCTCGGGGTGCGAGAGATCCTCAATGAAGATCGTCCACAGGCGCCGCACATAGAGCAGGCTCTCGACCAGATCCTCGAGGCGGAACACGCCTCGCTGAATCCGTTCGAGCCGGTCGATGCCGAGGCTGAGCGCCTGCCGCTCGCGGCCCCGCGCCTCGTAACCGCTCTCGTCGACGACCGATTCATAGGCTTCAAACGTCATCAGCATCACTCTGCGCAGGAGACCGGGTAACAGGACGAGGTTGCGAGCCTCGGCTCTAGAGATAGTTGATGAGGCTGATCTGCTGGAGCTGCGAGGTCAGCGCGAGCGCCGTCTTGATCTGGGTCTGCAGGGTGTTGACGCGGACCGAGGCCTCGGTCGGGTCGACCGCCTCCAGCTTGACGATCTGGTCGTTGAGGATGTCCTTCTGGATCTTCAGCTTCTCGGTCGCGCCGGTGACCCGTTGCTGGATCGAGCCGACGGTCCCGCCGAGCACGGCGAGATCGTTGATCGCGCCGCTGACCAGGCTGATGGCCTTGTCGACGACGACCTGAAACGTGTCCTTGCTGAGGCTCGTGTTCCCGAGATCAGTGAGCATGGTGTAGGCCTCGGCCAGCTTGCGGAAGCCGGGCTGGTTGGCGCTGACCGAGCTGTCGACAACTTCGGTCGTGGAGATGCGGCTCGACAGCGTCTGATCCGTGGCCGACGACCAGTTGGCGTTCCAGGCCGGGCTCGCGAACTCGGGGTCGAGGGTGTTGTCGAGGAAATTCTGCATTTGCGCCGGAGTGATGGTGCTCACACCGGCCGCAGCCTGCGAGAAGCCGAACGTCGCCAGGAAGTCCGCATCGACCTGGTTCTTGCTGGCAGAGCCGGCCGTGTAGTTCGTGACCGGCACGGTCTGCGTATCGATCCCGCCGAACAGATACGACCCGTTGTAGGAAACGTTGAGCGCGCCGATGACGTCCTGAAGGTTCGCGGACGCGCTCGGCAGGATGATCTTCGCGCCGCTGTCGGCGTCGCGGGCCGCGATCAGGTTCTTGAGGAATTCCGACGCGGTCTTGCCGAGCTGCGTGATCCGGTTCTGGGTCACATCGAGGCGCCCCGAAACCAGCTCGTTGGTGTCGACGAGCTGGTCGGCGAAGTTGAAATCGGCGCGCAGCGCCACGTCGCGGCCCGTTCCCGTGCCGAGCTCGAGGCCGACATCGGCGAAACGGCCGGTGGTCGCCTCCTTCGAGGCCTTGGTCAGCGCGCTCTGGTTGTTCGTGATCGACGACCTCAACGATGAAGACAGCATCAGGGTCGAGATGTAGTTCGCGCTCATCATGACTTAATTCCCTACGGCAGCCAGCAGGCTCTGCAGCATCTCATCGACGGTGGAAATGATCTTCGACGACGCCGAATAGGTGCGCTCGACCTGGAGCATCAACGCCATCTCGTCGTCCATGTTGACGCCGCTGACGTTGGACAGCGCCGCGGTGCTGCGGTCGAGCAACGTATTCTGATACTGGACGTTGTCGTCGGCGGTCTTGCGCTGGCTTTCGATCCAGCTCGCCGAGGAAGACGCAAACTCGATCACGCTGCCGCTCGGCTTGCCCTGAGCCGTGGCATCGAATGGCTGCGGCGCTTCCATCTTGTTGATGAGCTGCTGCAGCCGCGCCGAGAAGCCGGCATTGCCGGTCGTGTTGTAATTATAGGCGGCAACGCCGCTGATGGCGCCGTCGCGCAGCAGGTTCGGATTTCCGCCTACGGCCGGATCGACCGAGGCGGCGACCGAGATCCTCCCGGCGAGGCCCACCGAGATCGTGGCGCTCGCGGGCATCGCGGGCGCGCCGGGATAAGTGAACAGGCCGGGCCGGTCCGCCAGCGTCGGGACAGCCGACTGGTCGCTTTCCTTGAAGGCGTCGATCAGGCCGCGCGCGATCTCGTCGAGCTGGCTCTGATACGTGACCGTGTCCTTGTCGCGCAGCTGGGCCAGGCCGGCGAGCTTGCCGGACTTGAGCGGCATGACGGAATTGGCGCCGGTCACGGGAACGCCGTCGATGAAGACGGCATTGCCCGTGGTGCCGGCGGTATAGGCGTTGGTCGGCGCAAAGCTCACGGCCCGCGCCGTCTTGTCGAACAGCACGACGCCGCTGTCGGTATAGAGCGCGGCATCTCCATTGGTCCGGATCGACATCGAGACGCCGACCTCCTGCGACAGCCTGGAGACGATGCTGTGGCGCTGGTCGAGATAGTCGGTGACGTCGTCGCCGGAGATCGTGCCCTTCACGATGGCGGTGTTGACCGTCTGGAACTGGGACAGCAGCTGGTTGATGTTGGCGACCGAATTCGCCATGTCGGCGTCGGCCCCCTCGCGGACCGACTGCACCGTCTTGGTGGCCTGGTTGAGCCCGGTCACCATGTCCTTGGCGGACGTCACGGCGGCCTGCGCCAGGGTCGCATTGTCGGTGGAGTTGGCGTATTGCTGCAACGCCTGCTTCAGCTTGTTGAGCTGGGCGGTCGGCGACTGCTCGAGCTCGGGATCGTCCACCGTCGCGGCCGCGATCTTCTGCAGGCCGTCATAGATCACGCTCTGCTTGGCCGACGACGAGGTCGCGGTCAGCACGTTCGAATAGAGACCCGAACTGGCGGCACGCTGGATCGCCGCGACGTAGACGCCGGTGCCGGGGAGGTTGTCCAGCACGGCGATCTTGCGCGAATAGCCGGTGGCGCTGGCACCGGCGATGTTGCGCGAGATCGTCGACGACTGGATGCCCGACGCCATGAGCGAGGCACGAGCGGAGTCGAGGGCGGCGGTAAGGGACATGATCTGCTCTTGCCGGGGGTGAGCGCTGGAGAATTCAGCGCTTCAGGTTGACGACGACGTCGAGCAGGTCGGCGCCCGTCTGGAACGATTTCGAATTGGCGGTGAAGCCGCGCTGCGCCTCGATCATCCCGGTGAGCTCGTCCGCGAGATCGACGTTGGAGTCCTCCAGCGCACCGGACTGGACCGTGCCGAGCCCGCCGGTGCCGGCATTCCCGGCCTGCGCATTGCCGGAATTCATGTTGGTCGAATAGACGTTGCCCGGCTCGGGCGTCAGATTGTCGGGGCTCGCGACGTCGGCGAGCATGATCGTGTAGAGCGTCAGCTGCTGCCCGTTCTTGAGGATCGCCGTCACATGGCCCGCCTCGTCGACATCGACCTTGTCGATCGCCGCGGGCACGCTGCCGTTGACGGTGGCCTTGAAGCTGAAGTCGGCTCCAACCTGCGTCATGTTCGACAGGTCCATGGTCATCGCCGCGCCGCCCGGGACCGTGAACGTAAGGCCCGTCGGGCTCGCCGCGGCCAGCGCGCCCTTTCCGGTCGCGGTGGTGTCGAAGGTGAAAGTGGTGGCGGCGGCGAGCGAGGTGCCCGTCGCGGAGTTGTAGACCTGAACCTGCCAGGTATCCGAGCCGGCCGCCGTCGCTGTGTGGGACATATAGACGTCGAGCGTAACGGCTTGGCCGATATTGTTGTAGGCGACGATCGAGCTCTTCGACGAATATGACGCCGGACCGGGCGGACCGGCAATGACAGCCGCCTTCGGATCGAGATTGCCGGTCGTCAGGGTGCCCGCAGTCGACGGCACCGGCACCTGCGAGACCTGGGCGATGTTCACGATCTGCATTCCGGCCAGGCTGTTCTGCGAAAAATTGGTCACTTTGCCGGGCTGGCCCAGAAGGTAGTAGCCGGCCGCGTTGACGAGGTTGCCCTGAGCGTCCGGCACGAACGAGCCGGCGCGCGTCAGATATTGCTGCGTGTTGGTGGCGTTCGAGACCACGAAGAAGCCGTTGCCTTGCACGGCAAGGTCGGTGGACGACGTCGTGAACTGCGTATGTCCGGCATCGCTGATGGCGTAACGGACGGTCGTCTCGACAGCGCCGGAGTCGTAATTGCCAGAGCCGCTTTTCAGGATCAGCGAGGAGAATTCGGTCGAAGCCCGCTTGTAACCGGTGGTGTTGACGTTCGCGATGTTGTCCGAAACCGTCGACAGCTTGTTGGACTGCGCGCTCATACCGGAAACGCCGGTGCGCATAACACCATACAGGCTCATGAAGTGGGCTCCTTTGGTAGGTTGCAGTTACAATGGGGGATCTTGCTTGCGCGGGGCTGATGGTTTGGAACCATGCACAACTTCACGTCGTCACGTCGTTTTCGGCTGACAGAACGAGCGCGCCTTGTCGGTCCAGGCGCCGAAGCCGCTCGACACGAGGTGAGCCACGATGTGACAGACATAGCGCTTCTGCGCCGGCTGGTTGTTGGGGCCGGCATTGTAGCGGGCCACCGCCATGGTCCAGCTGCCCTCGCGCTGCTTCAGCTCTTTCAGGAAGCGCGCGGCATATTCGACGTTCTTGGCGGGATCGAACATAGCGCGCACCGAGACGAACTTGTCGCCGTGATAGTAATGGTTGATCTGCATGCAGCCGAGATCGATCAGCTTGATGCCCTTGCCGCGCATGGCCTGGAAATTTGCGATCGCGTCATCCATGTCCCTGGCGAACACGGTCTGGCCGTCGGCGCCGAGGGCGTAAGGATGCAGCGCGCCGCGGCGGCCGGTCTCGGTGAGACCGACTGCGTAGAGAATGCCGAGCGGAATCCCATGCTGCTGGGCCGCGCGCGCCATCTCGCGCTCGCAGGGGCGCGCGGCGTCGCTGGCCGCGTCCGCGGCGCCGGCATTACAGATAAACAGGGCCGCGACGAAGATGCGGCGCCACGTCCTGGTCATGACGCGTCTCCTGGCTGGGCTGGCGCTCCTGGCGGGCCTGCTTCGCGCCGCTATCGGATTGCCCCGACGACGTCCCTGCGCCACCGAACGCGCCTTGCGATTGCGACGAGGGCTGTTGCTGGCCCGAGAGCTGCGGCTGCGACTGGCCGGAGCCGCTCTGGAATCCATCCAGCGAGCCGTGCTGCACGGGCGCGACGTCGGCGACATAACCCGCCGTCTGCATGAGATCGCGGATCTGGTCGCGCTGCTGATCCAGCATCTGGCTCGTGTCCTTGCGCGCGGCCGCAAGGTGGACGGACACTTCGGTGCCGACGAGACGAAGGCGCACGGTGACGTTGCCGAGCGCGGGCGGCTCGAGATTGATGGTCAGGATCTTGAGCGGCTGATCCGGCGCATTGGCCTGGGATGCTGCGGGATCGGGCGCTGCGGACGCCGCCGGGCCTGCGGAGTCCTTCAGTTCGGCGACGACCGCATTGGCGACTTGTTGCGGGGCGTTGAACTGCGCCGGGGGCAGATGGGTCTCCTGCTGGACCACGGTGACCTTGGTCGTCTCGGGCAACGCGTCGCGCGTCGAGACCTTGGCGGCGCGTTCGACATTGGCGGTGACCGCCTCGAAGCCTGATGTCGCGGGCATGGCTTTGGCGGAAGCCTCGCTGCCTGGCTGTGCGGCTGCGGCTTGCGATGCATCGCCTTGTGCACGCGCGCCGGTCGGAACGACAG
This sequence comes from Bradyrhizobium genomosp. III, assembly GCF_000261705.1. NCBI lineage: Bacteria > Pseudomonadati > Pseudomonadota > Alphaproteobacteria > Hyphomicrobiales > Nitrobacteraceae > Bradyrhizobium > Bradyrhizobium genomosp. III. The sequence goes on from NZ_AJQF01000373.1 coordinate 17,840, forward strand.
CAGACGGCGCGGTATCCGCCGTCGTTGCCTTCGCGATGCCTGTGGCCGCAACTTCGCGCTTCGTCCCGGATGAGCGCTCGTCGCGCGCGGGCACGTCTTTCCTGTCGCCCGACTGCGACGGCATTTGCGGCTTCGCGGCCGATGCGGCAACGAGATCCTGTCCCACGATCGCGGGAGCGTTCGGGCGATTCGAACCGTCTGGCTTCGGATCATGGCCGACCGGGCTTTGCGTCTCCGAGGATTTGTCGGTCGTCTGGTCGCCGGCCTTGAGCAGGTCGGTCGCCTCGGTGCGCTCGTCCGTCTCGTCCTTCGACTTGTCCTTGCCCGCGGGGTGGGCCAGACGCGTGCGCAGCGCTCCGGCCTTCGCGGTCGTATCGCTGCCCTCATCGTTGAGTGCCTGCTTGGCGAGGTTCGAGACGGTGTGGAGCAGATCGTTGAACGACGAGCCCGCCTGCGATTTGGCTCCGGCGTTCTTTGCCGAACGCGACGTGCCGCGGATGTTGAGGCTCTCGGCGAGACCCGAGAAGAGCTGTCCGGAGGTTCCACTGAGCTTGGTCATGGGCGGCGGTCCCTGGTAAGGAGTTCGAGCTCGCCGAGCTGCTTCTGCGCGCGCGCGAGAGTCACGGTCGATGACGCCAGATCGAGACGTGCCGGCGTTGCCGGAGGCTTGTCGGCAGCAGCGGCGGATCCGCCCGGAAACGGCTTGCGAACATCGAGCGCGAGCTGCACCGTGGCATTCAGAAGGGGCACGTCGCGCTCGGGCAGCTTCGACCGGTCGAGTGCCTTCAGCTCGGCCAGACCGCCATCATACTCGTCGGTGAGCGCCCGCGCGGCGCCGCGGAAGAAATGCGCCCGCTCGCGATCCGCCGAGGCGTCGGCGCTGAGCGTCAGCGCCCGCTCGCCGGCAAGCCGCGTCACGGCCATCTGCCCGCGCACCATCGCCGCGCGCGCGATCACGAGATAGAGCTTGAGGCGGCTCGCGCGATCGATCTGCTCGAGTAGCGCTGCGATCCGCGCGAAGCGGCGATCGTCGAGCGCCAGACTCGATTGCGTCAGGCCCGAGGAGAAGCGCTGCCAGAAATCGCCGGCATAGATCGAGTTGCGGTAGTGGCGGATATAGGCCAGCGCCAGGAACTCGAACTTGTCGAAATCCTCCGCCTGCCCCACCAGCAGGATCTCGCGCCGCAACGCCGCCTCCTCCACCAGCGTACCGGGCAGGAGCAGGCGCGCGTCGTCCAGACGCTCGATCGCGAGCGATGCCTCGGAGCGCGCGAACAACGCGCCCTGGACCAGCGCGACCTGTCCGCCGAGGCCGGAGGACAGCGTCCGCGGCTTGACGTCCTTGAGCAGCTCCCGCGCTTCCTCCTGACGGCCCTCGACATAGGCGAGCGCGCCGTTGAACAGCCGCTCGTCGACGTTCATCTTGTCGCGCGGCAGCTTGCGGACGATCTGCGGCGCGCCGCCGCTGAGCAGGTAGATGACCGCAGCCTGGCTGTTCTGCGCATTGCTCCACACGCCCGGATCGGCGGCGAGAAACTTCTCTCCGATCTGCCGGATCAGCGCGACGTGGCTGCCATGCGCGGCGGTGTCACCGTTGGCGATGCCGTCCTGCACGGCCTGCAACGCGCGGACGAGCTCATAGGGCTCGCCCGGCTGGCGCGCGGATTGTGCGAGCGCGTTCGCTGCCGTGAACGGCAGGAGCAGCACGGCGGCGCAGAGGAGCGGCCTGATCAAGGGCGCTTCTCACGAATCAGGATCTCGATCCGGCGGTTCTGCGCGGCCGCCGGATCGTTCGGAAGCTTCGGCCGGCGGTCGGCATAGCCTTCGACATGCTCGATCCGCAGCGCGTCGACGCCGGAGCGAACCAGCATGTAATAGGCCATCTGCGCGCGGGCGGTCGACAGCCGCCAATTGTCGTAAGTCTCAGAACGATACGGTCGATTGTCGGTATGGCCGCGGACGATGATCATGCCCTGGCGCTTTGTCAGCAACGGCCCGATCTTGTCGATCACGCGGATCAGCTCGGGCCGCGGCTCGGCCGAGCCGACCGCGAACATGCCGAAGCTCGCATCGTCGGTCAGGCTGATCAGGAGGCCCTCCTCGACCTGACGCACCTCGGCCGCCGGCCCGGCGCCAGCCTTGATGTCCGAGAGCGCGTCGGCAATCGCGGCCTGAAGCTGCTTGACGGTCGGCTGCTGGGTTTGCGCCGCATCGCGCGGCTCGGACTCCTTCGTCGTATCGTTGGGACGCGCCGGCGCGGCGGCGTTGGCTTGAACGCTCGCCTGAACGGTGGCCTGGGCGCTGCCCTCGCGCGGGGCCTGCGCCGGCGCGGGCCCCGGCGGCAACAGCGGCGACAGGTTTGCGGACGACGCATCCGCGTTCGGCGCCAGGCTTCCGCCGGCATCGTCCGCCTTGGCACGACGCGGCTGCGGCTCGCCCTGATTTGTGCCTGAGGCGCCGTCGCGCGCGGAGGCATTCGGCTTGGGCTCGCTCTCGATCATGCGATCGGCGTCCTTGGATGCTTGCGGCGCCAGCTTCCAATAGCCGGGGTCGAAGGGATCGCGGTAGGCATCGCCGCCCTTGAGACCATCCTCTTCGGCGGACGTCAGCGCGCCGGCGCGCCGCTGTCCCGTGGACTGGTTCGCGCTGTTCGCGATCTCGGAGAGCGTCGCATAGGGATCACGGAACAGGACTTTCTCTTCATAGGAGGCCGGCTTCTCCGCCGTCGGCGAGTCGCCGCGACGTTCCTCGTTCGAGCCGGCCGGCTGACGCTTGCCGTCCTGACCTTCGAACGAGGTCGGCTCCTTCTTGGAAAGATTCTTCAGGCCCTTCGGCGCGGGGGCATTTTCCGCGAGCTGGATCGGATTGAAATAGCTCGCGACGACCTGCTTCTGATCCTGGTTGAGCGCGTTGAGCAGCCACATGACCAGGAAGAACGCCATCATCGCGGTCATGAAGTCCGCATAGGCGATCTTCCATACGCCGCCGTGATGCGCCTCCTCGGCGAAGGCGCTGCGCCGGCGGACAATCACGAGTTCATGCTTGACCTCTTCCATGACGGGCTACCGGCGTGCTTCCTTCAGGCGTTCGCTCCAGGCCGTGATCTGCGTCTCGATCACGGTCTGGTCGGCCACGACGCGAACCTCCAAGGTGTCGGCCGCCTCGTACTCGATGCCGGTGCGCCTGGACGCCTCGAGCTGCGTCTTCACGAGGTCGAGCAGCTCGCTCGGACCGGTGACCTTGAACGCCGGCACCGACGAGTTGCCGGTCAGCGCTGCGATCTGCTCGACCAGCGATCCGATCGCCTTGTCGCGGACCGCCTCGGTGAGGAACGGCAGTAATATCCGCGCCACGGAGCTTGCGATGTTGGTCTCGATCTCGCGGCAAGCCGTCTCGAAGCCGCTGACGATCGCGACCGCCTGCTGGTCGGACCATTTGGCGCGCTCTTCGCCGAGCCGGATCGCGCTGCGGACACGCTCCTCGGCAAGCCTGGCGTCGCCTTCCGCGACGCCGGCCGCGTGGCCGCGGCGGTAGGCGTCGTCCAGGACATTGGCCGGCGGGGCTTCCGCCCTCGGTGCCGGAGACGGCGACTGCGGCAGTGGCTGCGAATGGGCCTGGGGCTGCGGCGAAGGCTCGCGCATGATCTCCTTCGGCCTCGTCAGCACGTCCTGGATCCTGGGCGGCGGAGGCGGCGGTGATTTGACCCGGCCGTTCGCGTCGAACTGCGTCAGGAATTTTCCGATTGCCGCGTTCATGCCGCCTCCTCGCGTCGCATCCAGTCTTTAAGGATCGCTGCGGCCTGCGCCTGGTCGAGCCGGACGATCTGCTCCAGTCGCTTCTGCGGCGTTCGCTGCATCTTGCCTTCGAGATCTTCGACGAGATTGAGCTCGGGGTCCTGACTCTCGGCCAATGCAAGGGCCGCAGCAGCCTCGATCTCAGCGGCCTCGGCCGCCTCCACCTGCTCCTGCTCCGCGCGATGGGTCAGAATGCCGTTGACCGCCGGCCGCAGGCCGAACCAGACCAGCATCGACGCAACGGCCAGGATCGTCACCGCGTTGATGACGCTGCCGAGCTGCTTGTTGATCATCTCGACGAAGCTGATCGGCGGCACCGGCGCCAGCTCGCGCGAGCCCTCGATGAAGTCGACGGCCGTCACCTGGATCTGGTCGCCGCGCTGCTTGTCCAGTCCGCCGGCCGTCGCGGCGAGCTGGCTGATCTCGGCGAGCTTGCTGTCGACGATGGCCTGGTTGCTCTTGTCGCCGAGATCGGCGACCAGCCGCGCCCGATTGACCAGGACGGCGATGAAGAGCTTCTTCACCGCATAGCCGTCGCTCACCGTCGTCGTGGTCTTGGACGAGACCTCGAAGTTGGTGACGTCCTCGCGCCGGGTCTTGTCCTCGCTGGAGTTCTTGCCGCCGCCGGCGTTGACCTGCTGATCGGGAAGGTTCTGCTGCACCGTGGTCGGCGTCGAACGGTCGGCGTTCTGCGAAGATTCCTTCTCGCGCACGTTCCGCACCGAACGCTCGGCCCGGCTCTCCGGATCGTAGACGGTCTCGTTGATCTGCCGCTTGTCTGTGGAGAGCTGCGGCGCGACGCTGACCTCGAAATTGTCGAGGCCCAGATAGGGCGTCAGCGCCTTGCGGATGTTCTCCTGCACCATGCCGCCGACCGTCTTCTGCAGGCTCGCCATCTTGGTCGGGGCGGCGCTCGCCTCGTCCTCTTCGGCGAGCAGCATCGAACCGTCGGCGTCCAGCACCGTCACCTTGTCGCGGTTCATGCCTGGAATGGCGGCGGCGACGAGATGGCGGATCGACTGCGCCGTGCGGGCCTCGATCGCGCCGTCGGTGCGCAGCACGACCGATGCGGATGGCGGCTGCTGCGTCGCGCGAAACGAGCCGCGCACCGGCAGCACGATATGCACCCGCGCCGCCTTGACGCCCTTCATCAACTGCACCGTGCGCGCGATCTCGCCTTCCAGCGCCCGGAGCTTGGTGACCTCCTGCATGAACGAGGTCAGGCCGAGCGAGCCGATCTTGTCGAACAGCTCGTAGCCGGAATTGGCGCTGGTCGGCAGCCCCTTCTCGGCCAGCAGCATCCGCGCCTGCATGGTCTGGCTCGGGCGCACCGAGAGCGCGTCGCCGGCCGTATTGACGTCGAAGGTGATGTTCTGCTCGCGCAGCGCGGCGCCCATGCGCGTCACGTCTTCGCGGGTGAGGCCGGTATAGAGCGTCTCGAATTCAGGCCGGCTCAGATAGTACGCGCCGCCGACGACGGTCACGAGAACGGCAAAACCGATCAGGCCCAGGGCCATCAGGCGTCGCGGCCCAAGCTCCAGCAGATTGTTGAGCAGTTGCTGTACCTGCGCACGACTGAGCATATGACCTCGTACCAATGCGGACGTACGGGACACTCCGCTGCCAACCTTGTCTGAAGGTTGCGCGAGGACACGAATGTGTCAGTTCGCAGGCGAGGCGTTGCAATTTTACAAGAAGGCCTATTTTACGAGAAGGCCTATTTTACGAGAAGCCCTGGCGACGCAATCCGGTCGGCGGCAATGCACGCCGGGACGCATGGCCGCACAATCGGCCGCGGCGTGTCGCATGAAATTCAACGTCGGGAGATCGATTGCGGACGTCTTGTGCCGCCACGTCCGCCGGTCACGGCGGGGACCGTGCTCCCTGAGGGAGCACGGTCGTTTTCGAAAGCGCCGCTTAGCCGCGGAACAGCGACAGGATGCTCTGGCTGTTCTGGTTGGCGATCGAGAGCGCCTGAACGCCGAGCTGCTGCTGGGTCTGCAGCGCCTGGAGCCGGGTCGATTCCGCGTTCATGTCGGCGTCGACGAGCTGGCCGATACCACGATCCACCGAGTCCATCAGCGACTTCACGAACTCAGTGTTGTTCGAGATGCGGTTCTTGATGGCACCGAGGTTGGCGGCGGACTGGCTGACCGTGTTGATCGCGGTGGTGACCTGCGCGATGTAGCCGTCGAGGATGGTCTGGTCGGCCGTCGAGTCGGTCAGCGCACCGATGCCGATGGTGTTGACCGACGCGCTGCCGGTCACCGTGTCCAGGATGCCGCCAGTGGTCGCGGTGTAGAGCGAGTAGTTGGCGACCGTCACCGTGATGGTGTTGATCGTCGGCGTGCCGCCGACGCGCGAGAACGACGACACCAGGTTGACGGTGGTCGGCGTGGACGCGTTGGTGCTCAGCCAGTTGACGCCGTTGAACGTCGCCGCGTTGGCCACGTTCTTCATGTCCTGCTGGATCTGGGTGATTTCAGCCTGGATCTTGGTGCGGTCGATGCCGGCGGTCTTGGCTTCGACCAGCAGCGCCTGGAGCTTGGTCAGGCCGGAGTTCTGGTCGCCGATGACCTTGTTCAGAGCGGTGTATTCGGTGTCGACCGTCGCAGCCGACAGACCGAGCGAGTCGGAGACGGCCGAGAGCGCGGCGTTGTCGGCGCGCATCGAGGTCGCGATCGACCAATAGGCCGAGTTGTCCGAAGCGGTCGAGACGCGCTGGCCGGTGGAGATCCGGTTTTCGGTGGTCTGGAGGCTGGCGCTGACATTCCGGAGGGTCTGGAGCGCAGTCATTGCGGCGGAGTTGGTAAGCAGGCTGGAAGCCATCTTCGATGTCCCTTTGAAAACAGAATGGATGGGGACATACCGGGCTTGCACCGGTACGACAGGGCGGCATCATGCCTTTGGGCTGCGGAAATGCGCGTAAACCCAATCCGTCGTAGCGGCCAGACTAGCCAGCGAAGCTTGTGCGGGGCTTGTGGCGCTGTGCCCCCGCTGCAACAGGGCAGCCGAAATCGCGGTGCGCGCGTCAGGCAAACGAAAGGGCCGCGCTTCGCAAGAAGCGCGGCCCTCCCGAGATCGTCGAAGGCTTAGCGGAACAGCGACAGGATGCTCTGACTGTTGTTGTTGGCGATCGAGAGCGCCTGAACGCCGAGCTGCTGCTGGACCTGGAGGGCCGCCAGGCGGGTGGACTCCTGGTTCATGTCGGCGTCGACGAGCTGGCCGATACCGCGATCCACCGAGTCCATCAGCGACTTCACGAACTCCGAGTTGTTCGAGATACGGTTCTTGATGGCGCCGAGGTTGGCGGCGCCCGAAGACACCGTGCCGATCGCTGCGGTGACCTTCGCGATGTAACCATCGAGAATGGTCTGGTCAGCAGCCGAGTCGGTCAGCGCACCGATGTTGAGGCTGTCGACCGACGCGCTGCCGCTCACCGTGTCGAGGATGCCGCCCGTGCTCGAGGTGTAGAGCGAGTAGTTGGCGACGGTCACCGTGATCGAGCTGGTGGTCGGCGTGGAGCCGACACGCGAGAACGACGACACGAGATTGACGGTCGTCGGCGTGGAGGCGTTGGTGCTCAGCCAGTTGACGCCGTTGAAGGTCGCCGCGCTGGCGACGTTCTTCATGTCCTGCTGAATCTGGGTGATTTCCGACTGGATCTTGCTGCGATCGATACCGGCGGTCTTGGCTTCGACCAGCAGCGACTGGAGCTTGGTCAGGCCGGAGTTGCTGTCGCCGAGGACCTTGTTCAGAGCGGTGTACTCGGTGTCGACGGTCGCGGCCGACAGACCGAGCGAGTCGGAGACGGCGGAGAGCGCGGCGTTGTCGGCGCGCATCGAGGTCGCGATCGACCAGTAGGCGGCGTTGTCCGCGGCGGTAGCCACGCGCTGGCCGGTGGAGATCCGGCTCTGCGTGGTGGAGAGTTGCGAGCTGACAGACCGCAAGGTCTGGAGCGCGGTCATGGCGGACGAGTTCGTGAGCAGGCTTGACATTGCGAATGTCCCTTTATGTACGCGTTACATTTTCATCAGGGGACATACCGGACTTGCACCGGTACGGAGGGGCGGCATCATGCCTTTGGACTGATGTGGGTGAGGTCCAACCCGCCGTGACGCCTTGCTAACACGTCGAATCTTGCCGGCGGATTAAGAACGGCTTGAATTCTTCAGCAATATCAGATGGTTAATATTACCCAACGCTAACCATAGCGCGGTACTTTTCGCTAACCATGACGGGGCGCCAGGCGATCGCCGCGGTTACGAGAACGAGCGCACCAGTCCGGAGGCGAGCAGATTCCAGCCGTCGATCAGCACGAAGAACAGCATCTTGAACGGCAGCGCCAGGATCGTCGGCGGCATCATCATCATGCCCATCGACATCGTCAGCGTCGCCACGATCATGTCGATGACGAGGAACGGCAGGATGATGAGAAATCCGATCTCGAACGAACGCCTCAGCTCGGAGATCATGAAGGCCGGAATGATGACGCGCAAATCGACGCGCTTGTCGTCGAACTTCTTGCGAAAGCTCTCGGCGGCGAGCGACTCGAAGGTCTGCAGATCCTTGTCGCGGACATGGGCCAGCATGAACTCGCGGAACGGATCGGTGATCTTCAGATAGGCCTGCTCTTCCGAGATTTCGTTCTTCATCAGCGGCTGGACGCCGGTCTCCCAGGCGCGATCGAAGGTCGGCGCCATCACGTAGAAGGTCATGAACAGCGCGAGGCTGATCAGCACCAGGTTGGCCGGCGTGGTCTGCAGGCCGAGCCCGGCGCGCAGGAACGACAGCGCCACCGCAAATCGCGTGAAGCTCGTCACCATGATGAGCAGTCCCGGCGCCACCGACAGCACCGTGATCAGCGCCATCAGCTGGATGATCCGGCCGCTGGTCGAGCCGTTTCCGGGTGGCAGCAGCGAGTTGAGGTCCGGTATCTGGGCGAGCGCCACTTCGGGCAGCACGACCAGAACCAACGCGAGCAGCAGGATTTTCACTCTCACTGAATCACCAGGGTCTCAATGATCAATTCGCGCACCTTGCCCGACGAACGGATACTGGCGCGCTCGGTCAGGTCGTCGCGCAGATGCTGAAGCCCGCGCGATCCCTCGAATTGCGTCACCGTCGCCGACCGCAGATAGGTGACGATGTCCTCGCTGATGTGGGCGGCCAGGATGCCGGCATCCTCGTCGCTCATGCTCTCGGTCACCATGGAGGCTTCGATGCGGGCCCAGTTGTTGGCCGGCGCGGCGAGATTGGTCACGATCGGGGACAACTTCCTGAGCCGCGCGCTGCCGGCGTAGCTCGAGGCAAGCGGCGGCGGCGTGGCGGTCTTCTTCGCGTCGGCGACGCGCTCGGCGGCCGCGAACAGATGCAGCCCGGCCAGCGCGCCCGCACCGATCGCGACAAGGGTCAGCGCCACGATGGCCGCAATCAGGCGCATCACGTCCCCTGCCCTCGCGACGCGGCCAGACCGGCGCGGACTTCAGAATGGTGCCACGGCGTCATAGATCCGATGTCCCCATCCAGGCTGCTGCACGTCGGACAGATTCCCGCGACCGCCATAGGACACGCGGGCCTCGGCGATCTTCTCGTAGGAGATCGTGTTGGTGCGCGAGATGTCGCGCGGCCGCACGATGCCGCCGACGTTGAGCACGCGCATCTCCGTATTGACGCGAAACTCCTGCGAGCCGCTGATCATCATATTGCCGTTCGGCAACACGTCGGTGACGATGGCCGCGATCGAGAGCTTGATATCCTCGGTGCGATCGATCTGGCCGTTGCCCTTGATCTGGGTGTTGGTGCTGAGATTGGCGTTGGTCGATCCCTTGTCGCTCCACCCTGCGACGTCCATCAGCCAATCGAGGCCGAACTTGACCTGCGAGTCGCGCGAGCGGCCGGTCTTGTTGTCGAGCTTGGCCTTGTCCTGCATCGAGATGATCACCGTCACGACGTCGCCGGTGCGCCGGGCGCGGGGATCGCGGTAGAGATCGGTGCCGTCGTCCCAGGTCGAGCGATAGCTGACCGGCGTGCGCATGCGCGGCGTCACCGGAATCGGATCGGCCTGGGTCCGGAGGCCGCTGCCGACCGGCGACATTTGCGGGCCGGTCAGGACCTCGGACGGATCATGGAAGCATCCGGCCAAGGGCACGGACGCCAGCATGAGCGAGAGGATGAGGATCGGCTTCTTCATCTATTTGGTCTTTCCGTCATCCACGCGACGCATTCCGCCAAGCAGGTCGGCCAGGTGCGCCGCGCGTGCCGTATCCATCTCGTTGAAGATCGCGCTCGAGTTCCTCGGGCTGAGCTTGGCGAGCACGGCGGCGGCGGTCTCGTCCGCCATGCCGGCAATCTGGGTCGCCGCAGCTTCGGGCTTCATGCGCGAATAGATCTCGACGACGCTGGCTTCGGCCTTCTTCAGGAAGTCGTCGCGTAGCGCCATCCACTTCTCGTATTCGACCCGCTTGGCCTCGACCTCGGCGATCCGCTCGCGGAGCAGGCTCTCGGCCTTCTCCAGCTCCTTGATCTGCCAGGCCAGCCTTGCATCGACGGCGGGATCGGCGACGTTGCTGCAGAACAGGGCGACTTCGTTGTCCGCGGATACCGCGGCCTGTGGCGGCGCAGGTTTCGGCGGTGCCGTGACGCTGCCGGGCTTGGCTGGACGTGCCGGTGCAACTGCAGGTGCGGTCGCTGGCGTCTCGGAAGCGGGCACCGCGCCAGTGGTCGCAGGTCCCTGGTCTTCGGCCGCCCAGGCCGTCGCCCGGATCGACGCATTGTCGCCTGGCCCCGCCGTGACCGGCTGCGGCTTCTGCGGGCCGGGGGCGCGGGCGCGCGCGAAGGAGAGCAGGTTGAGCGGCTTCGTCGGCTTGGCCTCGTCCAGGGCCAGCACGGGCGACGCGCCCGCGAACACTGAGGCCGCGACCAGCAGGAGGAGTTTGGCTTTGTGATCCAGCTTCAGCATCGGGCCGCGTGCGATTCTCGGTCGAGACACGAGCATTGAGCGACCAAGCTTGCACGACGCTTGCGCATCATTGGACGATGACATCGGCCTGGAGCGCACCAGCCGTCTTGATCGCCTGCAGGATCGCGATGATGCCCGACGGCTTCAGGCCGATCTGGTTCAGCCCGCGCACCAGGCGCTGCAGATCGACCCCGCTGAGGATCGCCACCTGCGATCCGGCCTCGTTGGCCTCGACCACGGTCTGCGGGACCACCACGGTCTGCCCTCGCGAGAACGGCGCCGGCTGCGACACCACGGGCATCTCCGTGACACGAACCGTCAGATTGCCGTGCGTCACGGCAACGGTCGATATCCGCACGTCGCGCCCGATCACGACAGTGCCTGTGCGCTCGTTGATCACCACCCGTGCAGGCGTATCAGGCTCGACCGTCAGTTCGCCGATCTCGGCGAGGAAGCGGACAGGGCCGATGTGGCGCGGCTTCGACAGCACGATGGTGCGGTAGTCGCGCTCGAAGGCGATCTGCGCGCGGTAGCGTCCGCCGGCGTAGCGGTTGATGGCGTCCAGGATGCGTGTTGCGGTGACGAAGTCGGGGTTCTTCAGCTGCAGCACCAGGAACTCCATCTCGTGGAGACTTCCCTGCACCTCGCGCTCGACCAGCGCACCGTTCGGGATGCGCCCGGCCGTCGGTGTACCCTGACTGACGTTCTGCGCCTGGCCTCCGACGCTGTAGCCGGCCACCGTGATCGCGCCCTGCGCCACCGCATAGACGGCGCCGTCCGCCGCGCGCAGCGATGTCATGACCAGCGTACCGCCGAGCAGCGACGTCGCATCGCCGAGCGACGACACGGTCACGTCCATGCGCTCGCCGGGCCCGATCGAGGGCGTCAGGTCCGCAGTCACCATCACGGCCGCGACGTTGCGCGTGCGCAGCGTCGTCGGACGGGTCGGATTGTTGGTGCTCGTGGTCTCGTTCCTGACGTTGATGCCCATGTTCTCGAGCATGGATTGCAGGGACTGCTCCGTGAACGGAGCGTTGCGAAGCGTGTCGCCGGTGCCGTTCAGGCCGATGACGAGGCCGTAGCCGACGATCTGGTTTTCGCGCAGACCCTTGATGTCCGCGATGTCCTTGATGCGGACGGCGGCATGGGCGCTGGCGGCCGAAAGCAGCAGGACGAGCGCAAGCAGGATTCTGGTCATGACCCGTCCACGACCTTCACGGTGCCGTCCGGCTGGACAACGCCCCTGATGATCACCCCGGTATCCGTATTGCGCACCGGGATGAGCGCGCCGGACGCACCCGACTGCATCGCCGAGCCGTAAGTGACGATGGACAGGCCGCTGTCTTCCACCACGACCTTGACCATGGCGCCGCGGGCGACGGTCCAGGGGTCTTCCACCGAGTTGGTTGGAATGGGCTGGCCCGGCAACAGCGCGCGCCGCGCCATGCGGCCGACCAGGACTTGGCGCCCTTCGACGAACATGGCAACGCCGAGCAGGCTCGGCGCGAAGGCGCGCTCGGTGATCATGTCGTCCCGGATCAGCTCGCCGGCGCGGATCGCAACCGCCGGCACGGGAAGCCGCTTCTCCTCGGCCATTGCGAGGCGCGCCGTAGCCAGAACCAGCAGCACGGCGGCCAACCCGCGCACGATCAGGCCCACCCTGTTCAACATCGAGACACCGGAACTAGCGCATGCCCTTCGATACTGTCTGGGCCATTTCGTCCGAGGCCTGGATGACCTTGGCATTCATTTCGTAGGCGCGCTGCGCCGAGATCAACTCGGTGATCTCCTTGACCGGATCGACGTTCGAAGCTTCGAGCCACTTCTGATTGATCTTGCCGTATCCGGAATCGCCCGGCAGGCCGACGACCGGCGTGCCCGACGCCGTGGTCTCCTTGTAGAGATTGCTGCCCAGCGGCTCGAGGCCTGCTTCGTTGGCGAAGTTGGCGAGGTTGAGCTGGCCGATCTGGCGCGGGTTCACCTCGGTATCCAGCTTGGCAAAGACCTGCCCGGTCTGATTGACCGTGACCTCGACCGTGCCCTGCGGCACCGTGATCGCGGGGTCCAGCAGATAGCCGTCGATGGTGACGAGTTGGCCGTTGGCATTGGTGTTGAACGAGCCCGCGCGGGTGTATTGCACCTCGTTGTTCGGACCGAGCACCTGAAACCAGCCGCGACCGTTGATCGCCATATCGTAGGGGTTGCCGGTCTGCGTCAGCGCGCCCTGGATGTGCAGCTTGCGGATCGCCGCCGACTTGACGCCGAGACCGAGATTGGCGCCTTCCGGAATCGGCGAGGAGCCGTTGACGTTCGCGACGCCCTGCATGCGGTCCATCTGGTAGAACAGATCGGTGAACTCGGCGCGCGCACGCTTGTACGACGTCGAATTGATGTTGGCGATATTGTTCGCGATGACTTCGATATTGGTCTGCTGGGCGTTCATGCCCGTGGCCGCAATGGCAAGCGATTTCACAGCTTCATTCCTTCAGATCAAATCGACATCCGGACGACTTCTTGGTAGGCCTGCACGACCTTGTCGCGAACCGCGACCGCCGTCTGCAAGGCCTGCTCGGCCGACATCAGCGCCTCCACGACCTTGCGCGTGGATTCCTTACCCTGCATCGCCGAGATCGACGCCGCTTCGCCTGCCTTGAGCGTCCCGATCGCGTCGGTCGTCACCTGCTTCATCACCGATTCGAACCCGACATCGTCGGTGGACTGAATGGCGGTCGGCGCCGCCGGCGCGATGGCCTGCGCCTCGGTCGCACGGCTCGCCGCTTGCCCTGCGGAACTCGCAGTGGATGAAATTGCCTCAAGCATTGTCAGCTCCTCAAGAGGTCGATGGTCATGCCGAGCATCGACCTCACCTGTTTCACGACCTGGAGATTGGCTTCATAGGACCGGTTGACTTCCCGCATGTCGGCCATCTCGATCATCATGTTGACGTTCGGCAGCTTGACGTAGCCGGCCTTGTCGGCAGCGGGATGTCCCGGGTCGTACTCCACGCGGTACGGCGTGGTGTCGACCCCGATCTCCTTGACCTTCGCCAGCTGCGAGCCCGAGGCACGATCCATCGCAGCATCGAAGGTGATCGTCTTGCGCTGATAGGGATCGGCGCCGGCGGTACGCCCCGTCGAGGTCGCGTTCGCCAAATTCTCCGAGACGATGCGCATACGCGTCGACTGCGCTTCGAGCCCGGAGCTCGCGACCGTCAATGACGCTTGCAGTGAGTCCAGCATCTCAATTCACCTCAGCTCTTCGCGCTCGACAGCAGCATGCGGTGAAACGACCGCACGACTGCCGAGTTCATCGAGTAATCGCGACTGACGTCGCTGCCCTTGATCATTTCCTGCTCGAGGCTGACCGAATTGCCGGAGTGAACCACTTCCCAGCTGTCCTTCTTCGCGGTCGCCCGCGTGTCGGTCTCGGCCGCGGCCAGCTGCATGTGCGACGGCGACGTCGTGGCAAGCCTCACCGGCATGCCGTCGAGCACCTTGTTGAAGGGCTCGACGTCGCGCGCCTTGAAACCGGGCGTGTTGGCGTTAGCGACGTTGGTGGCGATGGTCGACTGGCGGAGCTCGAGGTACCGCGCCTGCGACGATGCGAGTTCGAAGAGATAAAGCGGTCCCACGACAGCCCCGTTCTGGTCCATTCGGGAGAAGCCTAGGGCGTTAAGCTTTCGTCAAGCTGTTGGGCCGGACGTCGTCCTCTGAATTCTACTGGACCTTCTCGGTCCGCGACGCCTGCTTCGACTGGAGGAAGTAGATGATCTCGGCGACGGGGCGGAAGAATTCCGCCGGGATCACCTGATCGACCTGCACCGCCTCGTAGAGTGCGCGCGCCAGCGCCTTGTTCTCGATCACTGGAATCCGGTTCTGCTCGGCGACCTCGCGGATCTTCAGCGCGATCACGTCCATGCCCTTGGCCACCACGAGCGGCGCCGGATTCTCCTCGCGCTTGTAGCGCAACGCGATCGCGAAGTGCGTCGGGTTCGCGATCACCAGCGTCGCGCGCGATGCGGATGCGATCATCCGCTGCCGCGAGCGGTCGCGCGCCAGCGAGCGCAGGCGCGCCTTGATCAGCGGATCGCCTTCCGCCTGCTTGTGCTCGTCCTTGATCTCCTGCTTGGTCATGCGCAGCTGGCGCCGCCAGTGGAAGCGCGCCCAGGCGAGATCGATCGCCACCAGGACGATGGTTGCGATGCAGATCGCCGAGACGATCCGCATCGCGATGTTGAGAATCATCTCCGGCAGCGCAACCGGATCGGTGTACATCGCCTCGAACGCCTTCGCCTCCGACGCGCGCAGCACGAAGGCAACCACGGAGGTCACCGCGGCCAGCTTGAACAGCGACTTGCCGAACTCGACCAGTCCCTGCGTTCCGAACAGCCGGCTCCAGCCGCTGATCGGAGAGATACGCGACAGGTCAGGCTTGATGCGCTCCAGTACCAGGCGCGGCGCGTTTTGCAGCAGCGAGGCGGCGAGCCCGAACGCACCGAGGGTGACGACCAGCGGCACCAGGAAGCGCAGCGCCTCGAGACCGACCACGGTGAGCAGGTTCTGCGCGTCCGCGCCGGTCGAGAGCGGGAAGCCTTCGGGATCGTCCAGGAGGTTCTTCAACGTCGGCGTCAATTGCTGCACGCCCTGGCCGATCAGGAACGCCTGAATGACCATCAGCGCGGCCATCGAGGCGAAAATAGAAGCCTCCCGAGAGACCGGGATCTTGCCCTGTTCGAGCGCATCACGGACTTTCTTCTCGGTCGGCTCTTCTGTCTTGCTCTCCTGATCGGATGATTCTGCCATGCCCGTTCAGCGGTCAGCGGAAGACCAGCTCATCCTCCTGGTCGGGGTTGAGCTCGATTTCGCCCTTCTCCGCGAGGTCGAGCGCCAGGTCGGTGATGACGCGACGCGCCTCCAGCACGTCGCGCTGGTTCGACGGCTCGCCGATGGCGAGCTCGTGCTCGACGACGCGGCGGACGCGCGAAGCGACCGCGGACAGGATCAGTTCGCGGAAATGCTTGTCGGTGCCCTTCAGCGCGACGACGATACGATCGGTCGGCACCTGGTCGAAGATCATGGTGCGCGCCTTCGGCGCCAGGTTGATGACGTCGTCGAAGGTGAACAGCAGCTCCTTCAGCACTTCGGCCGACTTCGGCCGCTTCTCCGACAGGCTCTTCAGCATGTCCTCGATATGTCCGCGCTCCATCTTGTTGATGATGTCGGCGACGCGCGCGTAAGTGTCGGCGCCGAGGTTGCGGGCGAAGTTCAGCGTCAGATCCTCATGCAGGGTCTTCTCGAGCACCCTCATGGCGTCGTCGGCGATCGGCTTGAGGCTGAGCACGCGCCGCATCAGCTCGTTGCGCAGGCTCGATGGCAGCTGGCTCATGACCTTGGCGGCGCAGGCCGGCTTGACCTTGGACAGGATCAGCGCCGCGGTCTGCGGATGCTCCTTGGACAGGTAGCTCGCAAGCGAGTTTTCGGACACGGACGAGACGCGGTCCCATACCGAGCGGCTCGAATTGCCGAGCAGGTCCGTCATGATCGCCGAGACCTGGTCGGCCGGAAGCACGTCGCCAAGCACGGCTTCCAGGCCACCGATGGTGCCGAGAATGTTGGCGCCCATCGAGAACTGCTGGGCGAACTCCTCGACGATCCCCTCGAGCTCCTGCGCCGTGATCGGCCGCAGCTCGGCCGCGGCCTTGGTGACGACGCGGATTTCCTGCGGCTCGAACTGCGAGAGCACGCTCGCGGCCGCCTGCCGGCCCATGGCCAGGAGCAGCGCCGCGACCTTTTCCGTACCGCCCAGCGTGGCAACGCCTCGCTGCTTGACGGGAGCGATGCCGACCTGTGCCGCCATGGTCAGCTGTCACCCTGCCCCAAGGGACCGACGATCTCCGTCAGCGAGACACCGAAGCGGGAATTGTCCTCTTCGACGACGACCACCTCACCGCGGGCGACGATGCGGCCGTTGACGACGACGTCGACGGGCTCGCCGACCCGGTGGTCGAGCGGAACCACCGCGCCACGCCCGAGCTTCATCAGGTTCGCCACCGGAATGGTCGCCGATCCCAGCACCACCTGCATGGTGACCGGAATGCGCAAGATCGCATCGACATTGGCGAACTTGCCGCTCTCCTCCGCCGTGCGCGCGGCGATCTCCGCGAGCCGCTCCAGCGGAGTCGTGTCGGTATGCCCCTCGTCGGCGGCAGGTGCTCGCGTGGCAGAGTCATAGTCGAAGGATTGCGCCATCTGGTATCGCCTCTTGGTATTTCCGCTCCCGGAGCGCCTTGGCGTTCCGCTCGTATTGGTTCAGCCGGCTTCGGCTTCAGTGCTTGTTCACCTCAGTGCCGCCTGCAGTCGCAGCCGGCGCGAGCCCGCTCCTCGCATCGAGCGCTGCGATCGCCTCGTGGGCCTGATCGATCTTGGTGGTCAGCACGTTGGCGAGCCGTCCGAGATTGGCGGTGGAATCATGCGCCGCGGTGATGACAGTGTCGAAGGCGCCCGCGGTCTCGTGGACGATGGTGGAGAATTCGCCCTGGTAGCTGCGCAGCCGCGCCAGCTCGCGGTGCATCCGGGTCACCCGCATGCTGGTGAAGGCGAGCGCGATCAGCAGCACGGCATCAACGAGATAGGATATCATCGACGAACTCCCGTTTCTGATCGACGGGATCGGCCACCTGCATTGCGTAATAGCCATCGAGCTGGCCGATCTGACACCAGAACAGCACCTGGTTGTTGCTCTCGAGGCGCGCCAGCGTGCGCGGCGTGGCCTCCAGCTCCAGCACCTGCCCCACCTTGAATTTCACGACGTCCTCGAGCGAGATCATCTTCTCGTCGAGCACCGCACTCAGCGTCACTTCGGTCCGGTGGACCTCGCTCTCCATCTGCTCGCGCCAGCGCGGATCGGTCGCGCGGCCGTCGCTGACGACGACGTGAGCGAGCTTCTGCCGCAGCGGGTTGAGCGCGGAGTGCGGAATGATCAGGAACATCTGGCCGCCGCGGTAGAGCGCCTGCACCATCATGTTCGCGCAGATCGACATGTTGCTGGCGCGCCCGATCGCCAGCGAGGCCATCGCCGTCTCGACCCGCTCGACGCGGAAGGTGACGTTCGACGTGCCGGCGAAGGCGCTCTGCAGCGCCTTGGCGAACCGCTCGAACAGCGCCTGGACCAGGCGGATCTCGATGTTCGAGAAAGTGCGTTCGACATCGAGCGGCGGTTCCGCGCCGTCGGATCCGAACATCGCTTCGACCATCGTAAACACGAAGTCGCGGTCCAGCATGATGATGACGCGCGAGTCCCACTGCTCGGCATAGAGCACCGCCGCGACCGCGTTGCCCTCGTAGTCCTTGATGATGTCGCCGAGAGGATCGTTGGTGATGCCGTTGACCGAGAAATAGCAGGGCGTTCCCGCCATCGGCTGCAGGCTGTCGGTACACGATGCCGCCATGCGTTCGAAGATCACATTGAGCATCGGCATACGTTCGATCGATATGCCGGCCGCGTCCAGCAGGTAGTTCGGCAGCTGCTTGCGCTGATCGACCTCGACGTCTTCCATCATCATGCGCGGGCGGCCTTGGGTTCGGGCTCGGTGACGACGGCCTTGGGACCTGCGATCGTCTCGTTCTCGACGACGTCGATCGACGGCCGCTCGGTGCTCGCGATCATCTTGCGGCCGTGCTCGACGGCGATCTGCGGCATGGCGCCGTTCATGAACGCCAGCAGCGTCTGCTTGACGATGATGTAGGGCCGGCACTTCTTCTCGCGCGTCATCTTGATCTTGATCGCGAAGGGCGAAAGGACGCCGTAGGACAGGAAGATGCCGGCGAAGGTGCCGACCAGGGCCGCACCGATGAAGCCGCCGAGCAGCTTCGGCGACTGGTCGAGCGCGCCCATGGCCTTGATGACGCCGAGCACGGCGGCGACGATGCCCAGCGCCGGCAGCGCCTCGGACACCGTCACCAGCGCATGATAGGGCGCCAGCTTGCTCTTCACGATGGTGTGGATCTCCTCGTCCATCAGCGCCTCGATCTCGTGCGTGCGCGCGTTGCCCATGATGATGAGGCGGACGTAGTCGCAGATGAACTGGAGCAGCGAGGGATCCCCGAGCACGCTCGGAAACGCCTTGAAGATCTCGGAGGACGCGGGATCGTCGATATGGGCCTCGACCTCGTTGCGGCCCTTGCCCCTGAGCTCGCGCATCAGGGCGTGGAGCGCGCCGAGCAGATCAAGGTAGTAGCGCTGGCCGGGCACCGCGCCGGTGATGGCCTGCATGCAGGCAACCCCGGTATCCACCACCGTCTTCCACGGATTGGCGACGATGAAGGTGCCGACCGCGGTCCCCATGATGATCACGAACTCCCACGGCTGCATGAGCACGGCCAGATGCCCGCCCATGGCGGCAAATCCGCCGAGCAGCGCCGCTACCGTGATGAAAATCCCCACGAAACTGCCCAACGCGCCGCTCCATCGCCAATCCCACCGGGAATATCTAGTCGGCGAGCCTTGCGCGAAGCTGGCTTCCCGCCTCGCCAGCCCCGCGCAAGCAATCGGCGGCAGCTTGGGGCGGCGTCGCAACAGCGGCCAGAGGGGCGCGTGTCATGCTATCCACCATCGCGGACTACACCAGACTGACCAAGGACATGGGCAAGTCGCTGACGCAGGTCGCGACGCAGCCGGATGTCAGCCGCGAGACCGACTATTACCTGAGCCATATCGGCAACGTGAAGACGATCGACGACTTCCTGAAGGACTATCGCCTCTACTCCTACGCGATGAAGGCCTTTGGCCTCAGCGACATGACCTACGCCAAGGCGTTCATGCGCAAGGTGCTGACGGAGGGTGTCGGCAACAAGAACACCTTCGCCAACAAGCTGACCGACACCCGCTACCGGGAATTCGCCACCGCCTTCAATTTCGCCGCCCTCAGCAGCAACGCGACGAAGACCACCCAGGCCACGACCGGGACGGCGACCCATTATGTCACGCAGACGATGGAGCAGAAGGCCGGCGACCAGAACGAGGGCCTGCGGCTCGCGCTCTATTTCACCCGCAAGGCGTCCACGATCACGACCGCCTACCAGGTGCTGGCGGACAAGGCGCTGACGCAGGTGGTTCAGACCGCGCTGGGCCTGCCCTCGACGATCAGCGCGGCCGACATCGACGCCCAGGCCAAGATGATCACAAACAGGGTCAAGCTCACCGATTTCCAGGACCCGGCCAAGGTCACCAAATTCGTGCAGCGCTTTGCGGCGATGTGGGATGCGACCCAGGCCCAGAGCGACAATTCGACCAATCCCGCGCTGGTCCTGATCGGCGGCGCCAGCTCGGCCAGCATGGATATCGACATGCTCTCGAAACTTCAGTCCCTCCGGTTCGGAAAGTAGATCATGCAATCGGCCCTCTATGTGGGATTGTCGGCCCAGGTCGCTCTCGAAAAGCGCCTCCAGACGATCGCCAACAACGTCGCCAACGTCAACACGGCGGCATTCCGCACCGACGTGGTGAAGTTCGAGACCGTGCTGTCCAAGGCGGGCGCGAACCCGGTCGCCTTCTCCTCGCCAGGCGACAACATCATCTCGCGCGAGCAAGGCAACATCACCGAGAGCGGCAACCCTCTCGACGTCGCCGTGGTCGGCCAGGGCTGGATCGCCTTCGCAGGTCCCAACGGCACGGTCTATACCCGCGACGGCCGGCTCCAGATCGCCGCCAACGGCGATCTTCAGACCGTGAGCGGCTTTCCCGTCGTCGATTCCGGCGGCGCGCAGATCACGCTGGACCCGAACGGCGGACCGATCTCGATCTCGCGCGGCGGTGCGATCACCCAGGACAACAACGAGATCGGCACCATCGGCCTGTTCAACATCCCCGCTGACGCCAATCTCGAGCGCTACGGCAATTCCGGCGTGACGCCGGACCGGCCCGCGAGCGCCATCGCCGATTTCTCCCGCGACGGCTTCAAGCAAGGCTATGTCGAGGGCTCCGGCGCCAACCCGATGATGGAATTGACCAAGCTGATCGCAGCCTCGCGTGCCTTCGACGGCACCAATTCGATGATCGAGGGCACCGAGAGCTCGCTGCAGAACGCCATCCGGACGCTGGGCGAACCCGGCAAGTAGACCGCGCCCCGTGCGCATTGAGATTGAGGTTGGACGGTTTCCTTGAACGCTCTTCGGCAACTCGAGTGGGCGCTGCTGGAGCTTCAGCAGAGCACTCCCCTGGCAAGCGTCAGCGGCGCGATCTCCGAGATCGCGCCGACGCATTTCCGTGTCTCCGGCCTGTCGCGCTTCGTCAGGCTCGGCGAGCTCATCGGCGTCAATTCGGGCGGCAAGCCGCAGATTGGCGAGGTGGTGCGAATCGACAGCGAGGGCATCATCGCCAAGCCGTTCGACCGGCAGTTCGCCGGCGGCCTCGGCTCGGTCGCCTACCGGATGCCGCCCTTGTCGTTCGCGCCCGATCCGAGCTGGAAGGGTCGCGTCATCAACGCTCTCGGCGCGCCGCTGGACGGATTGGGGCCCCTCACACCGGGCCCACAGGCGGTCTCGGCGGAGGCTGAGGCGCCCTCGGCCATGAAGCGCGCGCGCGTGCACAAGCCGCTGCGCACCGGCGTACGCGTCATCGATCTGTTCGCGCCGATCTGCGCCGGCCAGCGCGTCGGCATCTTTGCCGGCTCCGGTGTCGGCAAATCGACGCTGCTCGCGATGCTCGCCCGCAGCCAGGGTTTCGACACCGTCGTGCTGGCCCTGGTCGGCGAGCGCGGCCGCGAGGTGCGCGAGTTCATCGAGGATGTGCTGGGCAACGATCGCCAGCGCGCCGTCACCATCGTGTCGACCGGCGACGAAAGCCCGATGATGCGGCGGCTGGCGCCGAAGACGGCCATGGCGGTCGCGGAATATTTCCGCGACCGGGGCGAATCGGTGCTGCTCATGGTCGACTCGATCACGCGTTTCGCCCACGCCGCCCGCGAGGTCGCGCTCGCCGCCGGCGAGCCTGCGGTCGCCCGCGGCTACGCGCCGACGGTCTTCACCGATCTGCCGCGCCTCCTGGAGCGCGCCGGACCCGGCGAGGAAGGTTCCGGCACCATCACCGGGATCTTCTCGGTGCTGGTCGACGGCGACGACCACAACGAGCCGATCGCCGATACCATCCGCAGCACGCTCGATGGGCACATCGTGCTCTCCAGGCACATCGCCGACCAGGCGCGCTATCCGGCCGTCGATGTGCTGGCTTCGGTCTCCCGCCTCGCCCACAACGTCTGGGATCCCGAAGAGCGCGAATTGGTCAGCAAGCTGCGCTCCTTGATCGCCAAATACGAGGACACGCGCGACCTTCGCCTGATGGGCGGCTATCAGTCGGGACGTGATTCGGGCCTCGACCAGGCGGTCGACATGGTTCCGAGAATCTACGGCGCGATGCGGCAGGATGCTTCGGCTCCGCCGAGTGCCGATCCGTTCCGCGAGCTGCGGGACATGCTCAAGGGCGAATAGCAGCGCGAGAGGCCGCGACCGCCGGCAACATGCGCCGCTATCCTGCTCCTCCCCGTTGTTTTCGACAGGAGATTGCGCATGCCGCCACGTAGCCGGCGCATGCGCCGCACGGCCGCCGCCGGTTTTCCGTCCTGAGCGCCGTCACCACTCGGGTGAGGGCAGTGGACGACCGCGCCGGAAGGGACCGCACCGGCGATTCTGCGAGCATAAACGATCAACAACCGGCGCGTGTAATTCCTCCGAGTTCCCTTGACGATTCTCCGGCTCCACCCACAAGTTGTGGATGACGTGCCGAACTCATCGTCGTCATGCACAAGCTTCGATCAATTTGCGTCGATCACGGTCAGCAGGATGCCGTGCAATCACGGCGTCGCAGAATTGAGTGCATGTTGCTTGCCGGGCAGCGTATTGCGTTCACCATCATGTGTCCCGATGAGCGAGATTGTCTTGAACGTTACATTCGCCTGCAACGACATCTGGGCTGCGCGAGCGTCTCTACTTGATTTTGTTGAGAAGCTCATTCATCGTTTCGACGGAATATAAGAAACGTCTGCGTGTGACTTGAACTCAGGGGCTTCGGTTGAACTATTCCGATCCATCGTCGGCTGGCGACGGCAACTCGGGCTCCCGTGCGACGACGCTGTTGGCATGCCAACGACGCAGTCCGTCACTCCGAAGCACGCGACGCGCATCAGTCCAGATCGGGCGCACTGCGATTCGTTCCTTCGAACGAGAGCTCGACACGACGTGTTCGCCGGACAGCTGCAACCGTTCGATGTCTTTCGAAGGTTTCGCGGGCCAGGGTGCAAAGCGGCTTCGGGGCGCCGCAGACGAAGTTCCGGGGACGAGGTAGATTCATGCCGTTGGCACGGGAAGCCGTCGAGCTGCTGGTTCAGGCGGCGAGGGCTTGGTATTTCGAGGGCAATCAGCATGGATTGCGCGATCGCGAATGGATGGCGCTGCGCTTTCTCGGCCGCGCCAACAGGTTTTCGCGCACGCCATCCGCGCTGGCCGGCTTCATCGGCGCCACCAGAGCAACAGCATCGCAGATCGTGAAGACGCTGGAGAGCAAATCCTTTCTGGTGCGCAAGCCGTCGCAAGAGGACAAGCGTTCTGTCGTCCTGCACGTCACCGCCCAGGGCGAGAAATGCCTGAACCAGCACGACCCGATCAATCACGTGGTGAATGCGGTCACCTCGCTTGGCAACGACGAATGCGTCAGGCTGCGCGACTCGCTCCGCGAAGTTCTCAATCACCTCGACGCGGCCCATCAACGGCTCGATGCCAGCGTCTGCCGCGACTGCATGTTTCTCGCCGAACGCGGCCCGGGCACCTCCAAAAGTCGCGCGAGCGCCGAATTCATGTGCCGGCTGTATCGCGCTCCGGTCTCGCTCGATGAGACCGAACTGCTGTGCACCAGTTTCGAGCGCACCCGCGACCGCCCCAAGATCGAGGAGCATCTCGACCGCGCGCGGATGGCAAGCCAGGGCTGAGGCGCACGCAATTTCCGCGCGAGTGGTTGCGGCACAGCCTGCAGATGGCTTCGTAGCCGCGCCTGCCTTCGAACGACGCACTCCGTCCTCTGATGTCCCGGACAAGCTGCAACGCGAAGCGTTGCTGCGCAGAGCCGGGACCCAGGGACGCCCCGGGATGGCACGGAGAGATGGGCCCCGGCTCTGCAGCGCACCGTCCTGCTGGACGATGCTTCGCATCGCCCAGGGGACGCTGCGTTGCGTCCGGGGCACGAGAGCGGAGTGCGGCCAGCACTCCCTCCACCGTCATCGCGAGGGCGCCCATGCGCCGAAACCGAATTTCTGATAAACGATATATTTTTCGAGCGGCCGGATTGACGGGAGCCGCGACACAGCAAGGTCCCGTAGCCCGCATGGAGTGCAGCGCAATCCGGGACCGTACGGTAAGAGATGCTCTGGACTACGCCATCGGCCGCGCCTTCGCGCGACCCGTCGGCTCGATCCGGGCAACGGGGGCGTCAGGCATCACGCGGGATGGGCGCACAAAAAAACACCCGGCGGTTTCCCGCCGGGTGTTCATCACGTGGTTCGAGAGATCTTACCAGTTGCGCTGGGCGCGGAGCAGCAGGGTGATGCTGTCCTGATCCTTCAGCTCGTACAGGGCGGCCGGCTTGGCCGTCGTGCCGGCACCGGCGTAACCGACCGTGCCCGAGTACTTCTGGTCGAGACGGGTCCAGTTCAGGTCGCCCGAGAACGTCAGATTCTTGACCGGGGTCCAGCGGGTGATGATACCGACCTGGCCGACGGCGAAGTCAGGATTACAACCCGTCACACCGGCGAGACCGCCGAACACGCCGCCTGCACCGCCAGCGCCGCAGAGAGCGGTCTTGGCGACCGAGCCGTACTGCGCCTGAGCGTAGGCGCCGTAGAGCGCGGTGTTCCAGTAGGGATCCCAGTTGTGGGTGTAAGCACCGCGGAAGCCCCAGGTCTTGACGGTTTCCTGCTGGCCGCCCGTGACGAACACGGTGTCCGGAGCATAGGCGAAGCCGACGCTCTGATAGGCAACGCCCGAGCTGCCGAACATCGAGTAGCTGCTGCCCGCCAGGTTCTGGAAGTTGTAGCGGGTCGCACCGTCGGTGTAGACGCCCGAAATGTTGATCACGTCACCCGCGCCGGTCGGGATGTTGTTGATCGACAGAGCGAGCTGAACAGCCCAACCCCACTTGTCGTCGGGGTGACCGGTGGCCTCATTCGCGCCGTAGTAGGCGACGTGGTTGTCATGCGCAGCGACCGACGCCTGGAACATGCCCCAGGCCTGGTCGACACGAACCATACCGACGAGGTTCGGCGAACGCGAACCGCCGATGGCGTTGGTGCCGTAGGTGCCGCCGACCATGCTGCCTGCGGTCGCACCGGTCAGGTTGACGTTGCCGGCCTGGTAGTAAGCCGTCGCGTCTTCCGCCGAGAACGAAGCCGTCACGCCCTGACCGAAGTCAGCGGTGTAGGTGAACTGGTTGACACCAGTGACCGTGCCGGAACCGCCGACGAGGCTGTCGATGTTGTTGCCGGGATAGTTGGTCCAGGGCGCGTCGAACTGCCACACGGCCTTACCCATGGTGAAGCCGGCGAACTGGATGAAGGCGTAGTACACGCCGCGCGAACCGCCCGAGGTGTTGCCGTCGGTGCCGTTGATCGACGAACCAACGAGCGCCGGCGTGGCGCCGGAGGTGTTGAGGCCGAGGTTGCCGGTATAGACCGTGCCGCCCGTCGCGGAGCCGGAGCCCTGATAGCCACCGGTGGTCCAGGTGAACACGCCGTCGAAGAAGGTACGGACGACGCCGTATTCGGTCGCGGTGCGCGTGTCGATGTTGAGATCCTGACGAGCGCGCATCTGGTAGTAGTTGCTGAGGCGGTTGTGCGCGCCGGCCGGAGAGCCGTTCGAGATGCCGTAGTTGCTGTTGGTATTGAACGCGACTTCAGCGCGCAGATAACCACCCAGCTTGATGCAGGTGTCGGTGCCCGGGATGTAGTAGAAGCCCGCGCCGTACAGCGAGCAGATCTTCACGTATTCGACCGCCTTCGCCTTCACGGGGAGATCGGCTGCGAACGCCCCGGAGACGGCCATCAGGCCGGCAGCCGAGCCGAGAAAGAGCGTCTTCGTCAACTTCATTAGTAAACCTCCAGGTCGGTTCAGGGGGCTCGGCTCCTCGGAGGACGCCGCTTGACCCACTTAATTTCCGTTCAATTCAGGTCCGCACTGAAGGTCCGGACTGAAACGACAGTGAGGTGCCCCCCCTCCGTCGTAGCTTCACGTATAGTTTATAAAAACAACGGCCTCAATTTATTGATTTAGTGAATCGTAACTTCCGTCAGAGATGTTGCCCGATGGCAACAGAGGCGGTCGGCACGGCAACTAACTCTTTAATCCAAAACGAAAAAGCCCTCAGGGGGCATCCCGAGGGCTTTCTTGGAGGTCTCACATCGCTGTCCATCGACAGGGTCAAGAGCAGCAAAGATTGAGTGTGAGGAGACGTAATTTAATTAATTGCTTTTTGCAAGTACTAAACCGTCCAACCGTTTCCACCGCGCGGTGTCCGCCACCATTGTCTATGCGCGATATGCGAGACGATTCCCCAATATCCCATTAAAAGAGTGAATTGAGGGAAACGGGGGGCAGCCACATGATCGAGAAAAAACTCGACAGGGCGATTACGGACTTCATCTGGAACGTCGTCGAAATTCACTCCCAGCTGGAGGACATCCATACCTGCTGGGCCGGACTGCTGGGCATTACCGAGCCGCAGTGGCTGATCTTGATGGCGATCACCGAACTGGACGACGGGCGCGGCGTCGCCGGCATCGACATCGCGAACAAGTTGCGGGTCCACCCGGCCTTCGTGACGAACCAGACCAAGAGCCTCGAAAAGAGCGGCTTCCTGTCGCGGCGGCCGGCACCGGACGATGCCCGCTTCGTTCTGATGTCGCTGACGGAGAAGGCCACGACGGAAATCGAAAAACTGTCCAAGAGAAAGCTCGCCTTGAATTCGACCATCTTCAACGAGCTCGACGAGAAGACCCTGGCTGAACTGAATGCCGCGCTCGCAACGATCGGCAGGAACGCCCGGCTGGCGGCACGATTGCTGGCTATCGACGTGTCGTGACGCGCGCCTCGGCTTCGAGGCGACCGAAGCATGTCCGCAAACACCGCTCTCGAATACGATACCCCCAAGCGCTAGAGATAGGTCACGGGGTCAAGCTGACGGGCCGTTCCGAGCTTGCTGCCGAGCCATTCGAAGACGAAGTCGTCGACAGCGATGAAATTCTCGACCTCGCCGAGCGGGTGCCGGACATTGTTGGGCACGACGACCGAGCAATCTGCTCCGGTCTGCCGATAGCCGGCTTGCAGATCCAGGGCGTCCTGCTCCCATATCATGGAGCGGCTCCCGACGACCATGAGCAGCGGGCACGGAAGTCGACGCGACGGCGGCAGCGAACCCGTCGAGGCTCCGTCAGGGACGGCCTGCCCGAAGCCGGTCATCCAGCGAAGCGATGCTCTGCGCATCACCGGCGTCAAAAGGCCGCCGTCGCACACGGCGGCCGCTATTCTGCGATCCGAGAGGGCAAGGCGGGACGCATGAGAAGCGCCCTCCCCTTCGCCATAAATTGCGATCCGCCGCGCATCGACATCGGGGCGAGCCTCCAGATAGTCCAACCAGCACTGAAGCCTGTGCTCCGGCTTGAAGGAGCGATGCACCGTCGAATTGCCGGCATCAACGAACAGGAGCGACATGGTCCCGCAGAGTGAGGCCGGCAACAGCCTGCTCATCATCGAGCCCAGGGTGATGTCCTCGTCACTGAGACAGATGACCGTCGGCGCGGAAGCTCCACGATGGAGCGCCGGCAGAAAGAAGCCGGCCAGCGCCCCTTGGTCGAAGCAATCGATCTTGACGCGCTCGATCGCCAGACCGGCCTCCGCCTCGAAACCTCTCAGGCTGATGCCGACCTCGTCTGCGAGGCCGGCACTTTCGACATCTCCCGGACAAGACAAGCGTCTGACGACTTCGAGGGCCGTCAGCGAACACAGCCACGCTTCCCGCGAAACCCAGGCGGAACGGTTTTGGTGCGCTGATTCGGCCAAGGCCCGGTAGTCGTCCGCGACCTTCAACCAGTCCGAAATGCACAGATGCCGGTGCGTCTCACGCCCAAGCTCCGCGACGGACAGGCTCTGGAAAAATTGGGACGCGCGATCCCGCAGGCGCGCCAGGCTTTGCCCGGCGCCGTCGCACGAGCCGTGCGGCCAATGATCACCTTCCATGTCAGCCCCCGAGCGGCGCCGTCAACGCTTGCCCGGACTTGCGCCCAGACCTGCCGGCTTCGCGTTCTGCGCAGCACCCTGCACATCTGCTCGATGCGATCGCTGCCGCCCCTGATCGCGTCCATCGCGCTTGCACCCGTCGATGCCGCCCGCCGCGTCGACGTCTTTCGCCACCATTCCCAACCAACCCGCTTGGGCACAAGGTCGAGGCCGCCCCAACTCAATCGTCACGTCCCAGCTCCATCGCTGAACACAGTTGCTTGCCGCGCACTCCGCCAGTCTTGCGACAGACTTGCGATGCGGGCCTT
The DNA here is from genome assembly GCF_000261705.1 of Bradyrhizobium genomosp. III. Taxonomy (NCBI): domain Bacteria; kingdom Pseudomonadati; phylum Pseudomonadota; class Alphaproteobacteria; order Hyphomicrobiales; family Nitrobacteraceae; genus Bradyrhizobium; species Bradyrhizobium genomosp. III. Next base: position 46,173 of record NZ_AJQF01000373.1, read on the forward strand.
GTCGTTTCTTGTTGCGATCGGCGAACCGAAATGACGTCACTTCGCCGACGTAAAATTCATGCCTGCGTAGGCCGGCATTGTGAAAGCACGATATGGTGAGGGATGCGGCGGATTGCCGCTTTCATCAATGCCGAAAGGCAAATGTGACAAGAAGAAAACAGCGGGACCAACCAACGTGGCGATCATCGGCACGCGACATGTGACGACGTACGATCGCACCTCACGCTGAGCCGGACCAGCGAGACATCCTCCGGCCTACTTGGATTCGGTAAAGTCGTATGGCGTTGAGTGAGCCGATTGACACCCGCAGGTGGCGGGACAGCGAGGACCCGTCGGCGTCAAATTGGGGCTCGTCGCGGATGAGCGCCGCGCAAGCCTGGTCCTTGCCGGCGGGCGAAAAGATTTACGGATAATGCTCTTCGCGACACCCCTGCCGCCGGGATCCTGGCGCGCCTTGTATGCATTATCCCAATTGCCATCTCCGCGCAGTTCGCTTTACATGCCGCCAACTCGCCCGCGGATGACGGCCGGGGCTCAAAAATCACACACATTGTCAAAGGGACGGAATATGGCGCGCAACATATTGATTCTCGGGGCTTCTTACGGCTCGCTGCTGGGCACGAAGCTGCTGATGGCGGGGCACAATGTGACCCTGGTCTGCCGCGCCAAGACCGCGGAGCTGATCAATCGCGAAGGTACCGAGGTGCGCATCAAGCTGCGTGACGAGGCGGTGCACCGGGCGATCTTCTCGCGCAACCTGCCCGGCAAGCTCGACGCCGTGACCCCCGCCAATGTCGACCTCTCCCGCTACGACATGGTCGGCCTTGCGATGCAGGAGCCGCAATACACCAACCACACCGTGCGCGTTCTCATGGTCAAGATCGCGGCGGCGAAGCTGCCGTGCCTGTCGATCATGAACATGCCGCCGCTGCCCTATCTGAAGCGGATCCCGGCGCTCGCCGACATGGATCTGGAAGAGGCTTATACCAATGCACAGGTGTGGGAGCGGTTCGAGCCGGGGCTGGTGACGCTGTGCTCGCCCGACCCGCAGGCCTTCCGTCCGCCGGAAGAGGCCGCGAACGTGCTTCACGTCGGCCTGCCCACCAACTTCAAGGCGTCGGTGTTCGCCGACGACAAGCACAACAAGGTGCTGCGCGAGCTCGAGGCCGACATCGACGCGGTGACGCTCGACGGCCACGATGTGCCGGTGAAGCTGAAAGTGTTCGACTCTCTGTTCGTGCCGCTGGCGAAATGGTCGATGCTGCTCACCGGCAATTACCGCTGCATCACGCCGCACGATCCGCAGTCGATCCGCGACGCCGTGCACGGCGACCTCAAGCGCTCGCAGACGATCTACGACCACGTCGATGCCATCGCCCGCAAGCTCGGCGCCGATCCGCAGGACCAGGTGCCGTTCGCAAAATACGCCAAGGCCGCCGAGAGCCTGCTCAAGCCGTCATCGGCGGCGCGCGCGGTCGCGAGCGGCGCCCCCTTCATCGAGCGCGTCGACCTCTTGGTGAAGCTGATATCGCATCAGCTGGGCGTGCCCAATGCCGAGATCGACCGCACCGTCGAGACCGTCGATCTGAAATTGAACGAGAAGATCGTGCAAGGCGGATCCGGCGCGCAATAAGCGCGCTGCTTGCGGTGACGTCGGCGCTCACGCGCTCAGGAATGATTGAAGCCAGATCAGGCCGGTCACCGCGACAAGCGTGACCGCGCCGGTGCGCGTGATGAGGTCGGGATGCCCGAGACGGCGCGCGCCGCGGCCGAGCGTTGCGCCCAGAGTGATCCACGCGGCGCCAGCGGTGACAATCTGAAGCGCAATCGCGCCCAACCAGGGCAACAGTTCAAGCGGCCCAGCTCCAAGTGGCAGGAGCAGGAAGGCGAAGACGAGCGCTTTCGGGTTCAACAGGGTTGTGAGCAGCACCTGGCCGAACGTCACCGGTGCACCGTCGCGCAGCTCGCGCGTGTTGACTCGCCAGAGCATGACGGCAAGGCACAGGATGTAGATGGTCACCGCGACGCGGAGCAGGACGGCCGCGAGCGGGATATCCATGACGATGGGCCCGAGCGCCAGCCGCAGCAGCGCGATCGCCAGCAGATAGCCGGCGAGCTCCGCCACAAGCAGATGAAGCGAGCGCACGATGCCGATCCCCGCGCCCGACGTCGCGAGCAAGGTGTTGGTCGGCCCGGGCACGGCCAGCAGGAAATAGGTCGCCGTGAAGAAGGTCAGGAAGCTCATGCGCCTGAGCTAGCAGGCCCCGGGCCAGGCCGGTTTGATCTTCATCATCGAATCCGGTCCTCAAAGCCCGGAATCGGTCCGAATCTGCCCATCCCCGTGATCGCAGATTTGCGAAAAATTTGCATCCATGCGAGGTCTGTCCTTACGTAACAGAGGCCGCCGGGATGCCTCGGCAGAGACTCCAGATGCCGGCTGCGGGCAGCGGGTTCCAAGCCTGCCCGCGATAGCCGGATTGACGGGCGAAAGAACAAGTCATCGAAGATGGATCAGTCGACGTTGCAGGTCGCTCGCGCGGTGGAGGCCGGCGCGACAACCATGAAGAGTGTCATCGACGCGACTGGATTGTCCCGTCTCAAGGTCGAGCGCGCCTTGAACACTCTGGAGAAGCAGAAGCTGCTGGTCCGCGACGGCCAGGGTTTCAAGGCAGCCGGCCAGCCGAAGACGGCGCCGTTCGCCCGGCAATGCGGATCCTGCAACGCCTGCTGCGACATTCTCGAGGTGGCCGCCGTCGACAAGCCGGTGAACCAGCTCTGCAAGCACTGGCAGACGGGCACCGGCTGCACCATCTACGACCGCCGCCCGCAGATGTGCCGCTCCTTCGTCTGCGCCTGGCTGCAAGGGCATCTCGACGACGACTGGTTCCCGGCGAAGTCGGGCATCATCGTCCATTTCAGCCAGGATGCCGTGAACGTCACGGTCGACGACCATTGCCCCGATCGCTGGCGCGAAGAGCCTTATTTCAGCAAGCTCGCCGAATGGTCGCTGAATGGGATCAAGCGGATCGGAAACCGCGGCTATGCCACTCTCGTCGTCTCCGGCGCCGACCGTTTCCTGCTGCTCGGACGCACCGTCGTTCCCGAGCCGACGCTGTTTGGCACGGCGTTCGTGCCGCTGACGGCCGACACGTTCCAATTCTGGCGGGCGACATCGCCGGAGCATTTGCAGCGATTGCATGAGCGCATCGCCGAGATGGAGCGGATCAGGCAGGAATTCGGCTCCTGCGCGATCCCCGCAAACGAGGACGACGATCCGCAAGCCCCCTATCGGCCCGCACTTTTACGGCTATCGAATCACGCCTGAACGCCGCCGTGGGCAACGCGGCCTGATCAGCGCCGTGCCGCTCGACGCGCCGCGACGGTATTGATAAGCCCCTGTCCGCGAATGACGGGGACTTGAGTCGGGCATGACGGTTGCAATCGAGATGGGGCAGACCACGGCAGGCGCCGCGGCCGCCATGGACCTCGAGGAACTCTTGGCGACCCGCCTCCTGTTGCAGGGCAATTCGGGCTCCGGCAAATCGCATCTGCTGCGGCGGCTCTTGGAACAGAGCGCGCCCTGGGTACAGCAGGCCATCATCGATCCCGAAGGCGATTTCGTCACGCTGGCCGAGCGTTTCGGCCATCTCGTGATCGAGGCCGAGGATCACACCGAGCGCGGCCTTCAGGTCGCCGGCGAGCGCGCGCGGCTGCACCGCGTCTCCACCGTGCTCAATCTCGAAGGTCTGGACGCCGAGAACCAGATGCGCCGCGCCGCGGCGTTTCTGGGCGGGATGTTCGACGTCGACCGCGACCATTGGTATCCAATGTTGGTGGTCGTCGACGAGGCGCAGCTGTTCGCGCCGGCCGTGGCCGGCGAGGTCTCGGACGAGGCGCGTAAACTCTCGCTCGGCGCCATGACCAATCTGATGTGCCGCGGCCGCAAGCGTGGGCTGGCCGGCATCATCGCGACCCAGCGCCTGGCGAAGCTGGCCAAGAACGTCGCGGCGGAAGCCTCGAATTTCCTGATGGGCCGCACCTTCCTCGACATCGACATGGCGCGCGCCGCCGATCTGCTCGGCATGGAGCGGCGGCAGGCGGAATCCTTCCGCGATCTCGAGCGTGGACAGTTCATGGCGCTGGGACCTGCGCTGTCGCGCCGGCCCCTGCGTTTGCATATCGGGCCGACCGACACCCAGCCGCGCAATTCCACGCCGCGGCTGATGCCGCTACCGGAGGCGGCCACGGAAGATATGCGCGCCATGATCCTGGCCGCGCCGCCGCCCGATGCCAGCCGGCCGCAACGACGGCCGGCGCCGGATCTGCTCGAGCAGCTCCGCGCCGCGAAGGCCGCCGCGCCGGTGATCCAGCCAGAAGTGGACGAGGTGCCGGTCAGCGCCGAGGAGCTCGCCGAGCGGCGTGAACGCGTCGATCGCACGCTGCGTGCCGTGCTCGCCGCGCCCGACGCCGGCTTCCGCGCCGTCGGCGTGCTCTATCAGGAGTTCGTGGTCCGCTGCCGGATCGAGGGACTGGGCTCGGCCGTCCCTGACCTTACCGAATTCCGCCGCATGCTGACGCGCGCACGCGCGGGGCTCGGCGCCGAGCATGCCGAAGACGACGCCTGGCAGGACGTATCGCTGCGCGCATCCATTTTGCCGGACGACATGCAGGGCGTGTTCATGATGATCGCGCGCGCGGCGAAGGAAGGCTGGCCATGCCCCGGCGACGCCGCGATCGCGCGGGCCTATGGCTCGCATTCGCTGCGCCGGGCGCAGCGGCTGCTCGGCTACATGGAGGAGCAGGGCCTGATTGTCGTCCAGCTCGACGGCGGTGGACGCAGGATCGTGACGCTGGTGGAGCTGGCCTGGGCCACGGCGCCCGGCGATCCCAATGGCGATGATCTGCCGGCGGAGCCGGTCGCGAGCGCGGCTTCGGCTTGAAGCGGGATGGAGGTCGTCATGCCCGGGCTTGTCCCGGGCATCC
>NZ_AJQF01000374.1:0-28001 GCF_000261705.1 Bradyrhizobium genomosp. III
AGCGCATTGCGTCAGGCAGCCTCGGAGCCGCCGAGATAGGCGTCGCGGATTCGAGGATCGTCCTTCAGCGCGCGTGCCGGGCCTGACAGCACGATCTTGCCGGTCTGGAGCACATAGGCTTCGTGTGCGATCTCCAGCGCGAGGCTGGCGTTCTGCTCGACCATGAACACCGAGACGCCCTCCTGATTGATGGTCCGGATCAGCTCCAGCACGCGGTCCACATAGAGCGGCGACAGGCCCATGGTCGGCTCGTCCATGACGATCATCCTGGGACGGCTCATCAGCGCGCGCGCCATCGCGACCATCTGCTGCTCGCCGCCGGAGAGCGAGCCCGCGCGCTGCGACAGCCGCTGGCCGAGCTTCGGGAACAGCGTCAGCATCCTGTCGAGATCCTGCGCCACCGCGTCGCGGTCGTTGCGCACGAAGGCGCCCATCAGGATGTTCTCGCGCACGCTCATGTCCGCGAACAGCCGCCGCGCCTCCGGCACCGAGGCGATGCCGCGACGGACGATCTGCGGCGTGGTCAGCCCGATCAACGAGGCGCCGTCGAACGTGACATCGCCCGAGCGCGGTTTCACCAGTCCCAAGATGATCTTCATCGTCGTTGACTTGCCGCTGGCGTTGCCGCCGAGCAGGCAGACGATGTGGCCGCGCGCGACTGTGATCGACAGATCGAAATGCACCTGGGCCTGGCCGTAGAAGGTGTTGACGTTGGACAGCGCCAGCAGCGGTTCGGGTGCGCTCGTCGTCATGCTGCGCTCTCCTGCTCCGACGCCCCTGATAGCCCGTGGCCGAGATAGGCCTCGATCACCTTGGGATCGCTCCGCACCGCGTCGCCCGGCCCTTCCGCGATCTTCTTACCCTCGTCCATGACGATGACACGATCGGACAGGCGCATCACCATCTCCAGCTTGTGCTCGATCAGGAGGATGGTCAGCCCCTCCGCCTTGAGCTCGGCGACCAGCGCCTGCATCTCCGCGGTCTCGGTCGGGTTCATGCCGGCGGTGGGCTCGTCGAGCAGCAACAGCCGCGGCTTGAGCGCGAGCGCGCGCGCGATCTCGACGCGGCGGCGATTGGCGTAGGACAGGCTATAGGCCGGCTGGTCGATCCGCGGCAGCAGCCGCTCGCCGAAGCGGGCGAGGATGGCCTTCACCTCCTCGCGCAGCCGCTCTTCTTCCGCCTTGACGCTGGCGGGCCGCAGCAGCGCCAACCCCAATTCCAGCAGCGGACCGATCACCGGCACCGCCGGCTTCACCGCGCGCAGCCGCGTGTGCGCGCCGATCAGGACGTTGTCCATGACGCTGAGATTGCCGAAGACCCGCCCGAGCTGGAACGTGCGCGCGATGCCCTCGCCTGCCAGCCGCTCCGGCGACAGGCCGGTGATGTCCTGGCCTTCGAAGTGAACTGTACCCGCGTCGGGCCGATCGAGCCCGGTGATGAGATTGAACAGAGTCGTCTTGCCGGCCCCGTTCGGGCCGATGATGCTGACAAGCTCACCTTTGGCGAGATCGAGATCGATCGCGTCGACCGCGGTGAGGCCGCCGAAGCGCCGCGTCAGCCCGCGCAGGGACAGCATGGAATTGAGCTGTGCCATCACAGCGTCCCCAACAGGCCCTGCGGCCTGAACCGCACGAGCAGCAACAGCACGATGCCGTAGATCAGGATGCGATACTCCGCCGCGATCCGAAAGACCTCGGGCAGGCCGACCAGCGCGACCGCTCCGAGAATCGCGCCGACGACATTGCCGAGGCCGCCGAGGATGACCACGGTCAGCGCCAGGATCGATTGCTGCGTATTGAAGGTCTCATGGTTGATGTAGGAGTAGAGGTGTGCCGCGATGCCGCCGCTGACGCCGGCGGCGAAGCCGCCGAAGATGAAGGCCAGCGACTTGTAGCGGTTGAGACTGAGGCCATAGGCGCGCGCTGCGATGTCGTCGTCGCGGATGGCGCGAAAGCTGCGGCCGAGATGCGAGGTGAGCAAGCGCCCCTGCAGCAGCGCCAGCACGACCATCACTGTGAAGCTGAACCAGTAGATCGAGGTCGGGCTGATCAAATCGTAGCCGAACAGCGACAGCGGCGGGATGCCGGAGATGCCGATCGGGCCGCGTGTGACGCTTTCCCAATTCAGGATCACCAGCGACACGATCTCGCCGATGGCGAGCGTCGCGATCGACACGTAATGCCCGCGCAGCCGGAACGACGGCGAGATCAGCGCGGTGCCGAGCGCGGCGCACATCAGGCCGCCGCCGATGATCGAAAGGCCCACCGGTACGGAGAGGGTCAGTGACAGCAGCGCGGAGGTGTAGGCGCCGATCGCAAGCAGTGCGGCATGGCCGAGCGAGACCTGGCCGATCGTGCCCGCAACCAGCGTCAGGCTGAGTGCGAGCATGCCGAGCAGCCAGGCGTTGATCAGGGTCTGCAGCACGTAGAACGACACCGGGAAGAACGGCAGGACCGCGAAGATCGCGGCTGCAGCCAGCAGCGCCCAGCGCGGAATGCGCACCGGGCGGCTCGGCGCGATGAAGGTGCCGGTGAGCGGCTCGGGCGGCGCTTGCCGCGCGCTGGCGAACAGGCCGTTCGGCCGCAGCACGAGCACGACGACGAGAAGCAGGAAGGCGAACAGATTGCGGTAGCTGGTGCCGAACACGGCGACGCCGTAGCTCTCCACCAGTCCGAGCAGCAGGCTGCCGATGACGGCGCCGGGCACATTGCCGGCGCCGCCGACCACTTCGGCGACGACGCCCTTCAGCGTCGCCTGCAGGCTCATCGCGGTGTCGATCTGGTTATAGTACATGCCGACCAACATGCCGGAGACGCCGCCGAGCGCGGCGGCAATGCCGAACACCGCCTGATTGACGCGGTTGACGTCGACGCCCATCTGCATCGCAGCGTCGCGGTCCTGCGCAGTGGCGCGTACCGCCCAGCCGAGCTTGGAGTAGCGCAGGAACACGAACAGCAGCAGCGCGCTGGTGAGGCCGACGCCGGCGATCAGCAGATCAAGTGGGCCGATGGTGCCGCCGCCGACCTGAAAGCGCACGTCCGGCAACTGGCTCGGCAGCGCGCGCGGATTGGGCGAGAAGGTCAGCATCACCAGCTGATCGAGCACGAAGCTGATGCCGATCGTGGCGAGCAGCGGCGCGATGCGCACCGAGTTCTGCAGCGGACGCAGACCGAACCGCTCGATCACCAGCCCGACCAGCGCGGCAGCGACCGCGACCACGATGATGGTGAGCGGCAGCGGCGTATGCAGCTGCACCACCGCGACCCAGCCGATATAGGCGCCGACCAGATAGATCGAGCCCTGCGCGAAGTTGATCAGCCGGCTGACGCCGAAGATCAGCGCAAGCCCGACCGCAACGAGGGCATAGACATTGCCGACGATCAGCCCGTTGATCGTGTAGTCGAGCCAGGAAGACACGCGATGGCCCCAAGGAGAGAGAGAGAGAAGCGGCAGAAGCGAATGCCCCGGCCATCAGGTCAGGTCGGCTTGCCGTCCCAGAGCGCGAACTGCCCCTTGCGCACGACGAGTTCGGCGTTCATGGCGCCCTTGACGCGGCGGCTCTCGACGTCGAACGTCGCGGAACCGAAGATGACGCTGGAGACGTCCTTCACTTTCGTGAAGGCATCGCGGACCGCACGGCGGTCGGTGCCGCCGATCTTGACCACGGCGGCCGCCATGTTCATCGCATCATAGGAATAAGCGTTGAAGGCGTCCGGCTCCTGCCCGCCGTACTTCGCCTTGAAGCCCGAGATGAATTTCTTCACCTCGGGCCTGGGATCCTCGGGGAAATAGCGCGTGCCGAGATGGACATCCTCGACCGCCTCGCCGCCGAGCTCCAGAAACTTCGGCGAGTAGACCGAGCTCGCGGCGCAGATCACCTGCTTCAGGCCGACCTGCCGCGCCTGACGGGCGATCAGCGCACCGTCGGAATAATAGGAGATCAGGATCAGCCCGTCCGGGCTGGCGTCGCGCACGCGCACCAGGGTGGAGCGGAAGTCGCGCTCCTCCGCGATGTAGCCCTCGGTCACCGCGACCTCGGCGCCGTATTCCTTCGCCGCCTTGACGAAATAGTCGCGGCTGGTGCGGCCCCAATCGGTGTTGAGGTGCAGCACCGCGAGCTTCTTGAGGCCGAGACGCTTCACGGCATAAGCCGCCAGCAGCGGCTGCTCGTCGGCCTGGCTGACCGAGGTGCTCCACATGAAGTCGCCGCCCTTGGTGAAATCGGGGTGCGAGTTGGTGAAGCCGAATTGCACGAGGCCGCCACGCTGATAGATCGGCGAGGCCGCCATCGAGGCCGGGCTGGAAAAGTCGCCGAGCTCCATGACGATCCGGGGATCGGAGACGAACTTCTGGGCGATCGCCACCGACTGGCGCGGATCGCTCTGGCTGTCCTCGAACTGATAAGCGAGCTTGCGCCCGTTGATGCCGCCGGCCGCCATGATCTCGTCGAGCGCGAGATCAAAACCCTGCTTCCACTGCGTGCCATATTGCGCGTTCGGTCCCGTCAGGGGGCCGCTGACGCCGAGCAGGATCGGTTCGGACGATTGCGCGAAGGCGCCGCGCGAGACGGCCGCTCCCGCCATCATGACGGCGAGAGACCCCTTCACCAGGCTACGACGATCGATGTTGCTCATGCACGGCTCCATCCACTCAATGTTGAAACAAGCAGCAATTCTTGTGCCGCCGAGATTGGCTATTTCGAGGGCTCGCCGAGCGACAGCATCAGCCGGTTCGCCCAGTTGAAGAACGAGGCGCCGTTGATGACGTCGACGATCTCGGCATCGTCGAGACCGGCGCGGCGCAGCTCCGCGATATTGTCGGGCCCGAACGCGATCGGCGTCGCGGCCAGCGCCACCGAGGCCTTGACCACGGCATTCCAGCGCTCGCCGAGGTCGGCCTTGATGCCCTCGTCGAGCAGGCGCTGCACGTCGTCGCGGCGCTTGGAATAGGTGCTGGCGAAGCGCGCATGCACGGAGGCGCAATAGATGCAGCCGTTGTAGCGCGAGGTCGCGGCCGCCGCGAGCTCGCGCTCGGCGCGCGGCAAGCCGTCGGCGACGTTGTAGAAGATGTCCTTGTCGGTCTTGGTGCGGGCTTCCAGCACTTCGGGATCGCGCACCAGCAGGCGGAAATATTCCGACTTGGCGCGCGAGCGATCGACGAGGCCCGAGTAATGCCGCTCGGTCAGCTCGGCCTCGGGCAGCGGATCGATCCAGGAGACCCAACCGAGCTCGTCCTGGGTGAAGACGACGGGCGGGTTGACGGCGGCGCTCATGATTGCGGTCTCCTCTTATGCGTTCGCCGCGGCGAGCGTGCGCAAGCCGCTGACGACCCGCACCTGGAACGACAGGAACGCGACGAGTTGGGAGAAGGTGACGATGCCGGTGGTCGACCAGCCGGCGTCAAGCAGCGCCTTCATGTCGGCGGCTGCGGCATCGCGGGGCCGGAACACCAGGAGGTGCGCATGATCGAGCGCTGCTGCGAGCTTCGCACCAAGCGCCGGCTTGCTCGCGGCGCTCACGCGATAGATCAGGCCGGCCGTGTTCTCGATCGACAGTGGGCCGGCGGGATACGAGCCATAGGGACCCGAGGTCCTGCCCCGCGCAATCTCGGCGTCGATGGCCTCCAACAGGCGCGCGCCGTCCGCGTTTGCGGCAAGCTTGTCGCGATAGAAGGCGGCAACGGGCGACTCGCCATGGAGCCCGGTCACGAAGGCGGCGACCGCGGCGCGTTCGGCCAGCGAGACATCGCCGGCGTCGATCGGCTCGAACAGCGAGAGATAGCTTTTCTGCGCATTCTCGCGCGCCTGCAGGCGGCGGGCGCGGATGGCGTCCAGAGCCGAGCCGGGCTCGATCCCGGCGAGTGTGTCGATGATATCCTGCGTAGTCATCATTCGGCCTCGTGCAACGCGATGCTCTTCATGTCCAATCAGCCCGCCAGCGCCACGTCGGGCGCCGTCCGGGTCCAGCCCAGCGCGGGTGCGACCTTCTCCGCGACGAGATCGATCGAGCGCAGGACGTGGGGATGCGGGGCATCGACCGAATGCACCTGGAACACGAGATCGGTCACCCGCTCCAGTGTGGCATCGGCGCGCAGCGAGGCGATGACCTCGTCGGCGCCGCCGACATGGGTGTCGAACGCCGTGATCATCTCCTCCAGCGTCTCGCCCGGCTTGGCGTGGCCGCCCTTGAGAAACTGCGGCAGCGCACGCCGCAAGCCAATGTCTGCAAGCCGCAACGCCTCGCGATGATCGTCGGCGACGAACACGCTGCGCGAGGCCATGATGCGGGGCTCGGCCCCCTTGGGCAGCGCTTCCAGATAGGCATCGATCACCGGATTCTGGATCTCGGCCAGCGTCGCCTTCGGCGCCTCCTTGGTCCGCGGCTGGGTGCGCGACAGCAACAGGCCGTCACCGGCCTTGCCGGCTCGGGCACCGCCCGCGACCGAGAACGTGGCCTGCCAGATCCGCTTGTCCAGCTGCGGCCGTTGCGGGTAGATCGTGTCGCCACCCTCGAGCGGCTTGCCGACCAGGGCGGTGCGGACGACCTCCAGATTGCGGGCGAAGATCTCGTTGCGCTGAGCGCTGTCGAGGCCGAAGGCGGCAAAGGCCGACGGATTGCCGCCGGTGCCGACGCCGAGCTCGAAGCGGCCGTTGCAGATCAGATCGAGCACCGCGGCGTCCTCCGCCACCCGCACCGCATTCTCCAGCGGCAGCGTGACGATGCCGGTGCCGAGGCGGATGCGCGAGGTCTGGGCTGCGACGTAGCCGAGAAAGGTGAAGGGCGACGGCAGGCCGCCTTCGCGCTCGTGGAAATGATGCTGCGCGATCCACGCAGAATCGAGGCCCGCCTTTTCGGCGCGCACGATCTGCTCGGCCGCGAAGCGATAGCGCTCGGCGGGCGGGGCCTCGTCCAAAAGCCGCGTGAAAAATCCCAGGCGTTTCAGATTTGCAAAGCGTTTCATGCGACCCCTGTCGGGCGAGGATGGTCAGGCTGCCGATGATGTCGGTTACTGCTGCTCCAGACAAGCGGGCATTGCGCAGGGCTCATACGCAAGCTCATTGACAAGGCTCATGCGTAACGCTGCCCGCCGGGATCGCCCCTGCGCTGGAGCTGGGCAGATTGCCTACCAGCTCGGCAGCACCGCGCCCTTGAACTTGGTCAGGACGAACTCCTTGACCTCCGGCGTGTGGTAGCTGTCGACGAGGATCTTGACCCAGGGCTTGTCCTTGTCGGCGGTGCGCACGGCGATCAGGTTGACATAGGGGCCCTTCGGGTCCTCGCGCAGGATCGGATCCTTGACCGGATCGAGGCCCGCCTGGGTTGCATAATTGGTGTTGATCGCGGCGGCGTCGACATCGTCGAGCGCGCGCGGCGCCTGCGCCGCGTCGACCTCGATGAACTTCAGCTTCTTCGGGTTCTCGGTGATGTCGAGCACCGTCGGCTTGAAACCGGTGCCGTCCTTCAGCTTGATCAGGCCCTTGTCGCGCAGCAACAGCAGCACGCGGCCGCCATTGGTCGGATCGTTCGGGATCGAGACCTTGCCGCCCTCGGGGATGTCGGCGATGGCCTTGTGCTTCTTCGAATAGACGCCGATCGGGAAATTCACGGTCAGGCCGACGGCCTCGATCTTGTAGCCGCGGTCGGCTTTCTGGTTGTCCAGATATGGCTGGTTCTGGAACGAATTGGCCTGGATCTCGCCGGCATCGAGCGCGGCATTCGGCACGACATAGTCGGAGAATTCGAGCAGCTGGATGTCGAGACCCTGCTTGGCGGCGATCGGCTTCACTGCCTCCAGGATCTGCGCATGCGGGCCCGGCGTCACGCCGATCTTGATGGTCTCGGCGGTGGCTGCTGCCGACCAGGCGGCGAGCGCGGTTGCGAGCATCAGGGGGAAGCGAAACGACATCTTGGTCTCCATGGCACGGCGAGAATGATTGGAACCGTATTCGCTTCTCCGCCGGATGAAATCAATGAAATGGAAAACCATATTTGCCGCCTGGCGCGGACGACGCTTCTCCGTTCGATCCGATGTGGGGAACGAACGCGCCTGCGCAAGCGTGAGACGCATCACGGCACGGCAGGGCCAAGAGAGCGAGATTGCCGGCACAATTCGCCCGGAGTTTTGCCAGGACCACCCTCGCCGCGCTCGGTCGGCGGTCCGGGTCGTGGCCCGCAAGGGCTCTCCCCATCGTCATTTCGTCGCATGGCCCGGCAGTCACGCCGGCATTGCCGCCTCGTGCATGATGCAACATGATGGCCGCCGGCGACGATTTGTCTTCGCGGTGGAGGGTCATCTGATGAACGAGAACGAAATCCGGGGTCTGGTCGCGGAGGTGAAGCAAGGCACGCTGTCCCGACGCTCGTTCATCCAGAAGGTGGCCGCGGTCGGAATCGCAGCGCCCATCGCGAGCCAGATCCTGCTCTGGCACGACGTGGCGATGGCGGATGCCACGTTGCCTTACAAGCCGACCAAGGCCGGCGGCGGCGGCCCGCTCAAGCTGCTGTTCTGGCAGGCGCCGACCCTGCTCAATCCGCATTTCGCGCTCGGCACCAAGGACCAGATGGCCTCGCGCGTGTTCTTCGAGCCGCTCGCCGGCTGGGACAAGGAGGGCAACCTCATCCCGTGCCTTGCGGCCGAGGTTCCGACCAAGGCGAACGGCAGCCTTGCGGCCGACGGCATGAGCGTGGTCTGGAAGCTGAAGCAGGGCGTCAAATGGCATGACGGCCAGCCCTTCACCGCCGACGACGTCATCTTCACCTGGCAATACGCCGCCGATCTCGCCACTGCGGCCTACACCACGGGATCCTACAAGGACATCAAGGTCGAGAAGATCGACGACCACACCGTCAAGGTGATCTTCAGGGCGCCGACGCCGTTCTGGGCCGATCCCTTCGTCGGCTCGGTCGGCTTGATCCTGCCAAAGCATCATTTCGGCGACTATGCCGGCGCCAAGTCGCGCGAGGCACCGGCCAATCTGAAACCGGTCGGCACCGGCCCGTACAAATTCGTCGAGTTCAAGCCGGGCGATTTGATCCGCGCCGAACGCAATCCCGACTATCACATCAAGAACCAGCCGCATTTCGACACGCTCGAGATCAAGGGCGGCGGCGATGCGGTGTCCGCGGCGCGCACCGTGCTGCAGACCGGCGAGTACGACTTTGCCTGGAACATGCAGGTGGAGGAGGAGGTGCTCAAGCGCATGGAGGCGGGCGGCAAGGGCAAGCTCGACATCACGCCGTCCGGCAACGTCGAGTTCATCATCCTCAACACGACGGACCCGTGGACCGAGATCGACGGCGAGCGCTCCAGCGTCAAGTCCAAGCACCCGACGCTGTCCGATCCCGCGGTGCGCCGGGCGATCAACCTCCTGATCGACCGCGACTCGATCCAGAAATTCATCTACGGCCGCGGCGGCATCGCCACCGCGAGCTTCGTCAACGCGCCCAAGCAGTTCAAATCGCCCAAGCTCAAATACGAGTTCGACGTCGACAAGGCGAACAAGATCCTCGACGACGCAGGCTGGAAGAAGGGCGCGGACGGCATCCGCGAGAAGGACGGCAAGAAGCTCAAATACGTCTTCCAGACCTCGATCAACGCGCCGCGCCAGAAGACGCAGGCCATCATCAAGCAGGCCTGCCAGAAGGCCGGCATCGACATCGAGCTCAAGTCGGTCACCGCATCGGTGTTCTTCTCCTCCGACGTCGGCAATCCCGACACCTACTCCAAATTCTATGCCGACATGGAGATGTACAACACCACGCAGCCGCAGCCCGACCCGGAGCGCCTGCTGAACCAGTGCGTGTCCTGGGAGATCGCCACCAAGGACAACAAATGGCTCGGCCGCAACAACTCGCGCTATTCCGATCCCGAAGCCGACAAGGCCTACAAGGCCGCGCAGAACGAGCTCGACCCGGTCAAGCGCGCCGCGCTGCTGATGAAGGTCGACGAGATCTTCTGCGAAGCCCACGTGTTCCTGCCGCTGCTCTCACGCCCCATCGTCAACGCCGGCGCCAACAACCTCATGATCGACATCTCCGGCTGGGACACCATCACGTGGAATCTGGCGGCGTGGTATCGGGTTTGAGGGAGGCACGGCGCAAGGCTCTCGTGTCCCGGACAAGCGGCAACGCGCATAGCGCGCTGCCGCGCAGAGCCGGGACCAAGGGGCGGCACGGTAGGGCGCAGCGACATGGGCCCCGGCTCTGCAGCGCACCGCAAGAGCGCTGCGCTGCGTCCGGGGCACGAGAGCGGAGTTATGACGCCCGCTCTCTCCACCGTCGTTGCAAAGCTCTAGTCCACATCCCAACGTGCAGTGCGTAGGGTGGGCAAAGGCGCACAGCGCCGTGCCCACGATCTCCCTCCATGAGCAACAAGGCGTGGGCACGCTGCGCTTTGCCCACCCTACGAGATCGAGTTTGTGGCACGCAGCTCAGCTCGCAGACACGCCTTCGCATTCTCGCGGCTCAATCCGCCCGAGCTTTGCTTCGTCGCTCCACCCTCATAAAGCCAAGAGGGCGCAGGGAAGGCCGGGTGCCAGCGTGCACCCGCGGTCTGCTGCGCGAATAGTGCGCAAAGGAGACCGCACAGCAGCATACAGGTGTCGCCGATCACTCGGCCTTCCCTGCGCGATGGTCGGACGGCTTATGCCGTGATCTCCCGGGAGCCGACCTTTCCTTCTGGCCTCCCTCGCCCCGCGAATTGACGATGCCGTCTGCCCGGTTGGGCTCGCGCGCATCTCCGCAGATGCTTGACCGTAGCAACGACGGCCAGGACCACACGTCTATATTCTGGCATTCGGTGAAACACGCCGAAACTAAGAAATCTCTTTAAAACAAGCGCTTTTCGAATAGCCTGATGCGGCCTGTTTCAACGGGCTTCACCAAACTAAGGGCCCGGCCCTAAGCCTTTCAGCGTCCGCACGACAAACTGAAAGTCCTTGAAGCCGAGCCCTTGGTCTCAAGCCTTAGGAGCCGAAACCGCATGAATAGTAGCATTGTCCCCTCCCCCGCTGGCAAGCGGGACCGTAATAGCAGCGTGATCCTCACCGATCGCCTGTGCGAGAAGCGGGTCACCAAACGGACCAAGCTCTACGACCGGAAATGTCCTGGCCTCTATGTCAGCATCACCACCGCGGGCGTCGCGACCTTCTCCTTCAAGTTCACTGACAGGCAGACCGGCAAGCAGCGCACCGGCTGGCTCGGCGTCTACAATCCAGAGACCTTCACGGTCGAGGACGCCCGCAGCAAGGTCTACGGCCTCAAGTCCATGGGCGGCGAGGCGCTCGCCGAGACCTTCCGCGACCAGAAGACCGCGAAGGCGAAGCGCGGCAAGACCGTCGCCGAGATCATCGATGAGCGGATCGTGTGGATGAAGTCACCGGTCAAGAAGCCGGATGGCGAGATGCGACCCCGGCTGGAAAGCTGGGAGAACACAGCAAGCCACCTCAACCGCTTCATCCGCCCGCGCCTCGGCAAGAAGCTGGCAATGGAGGTCACCAAGCACGACATCGCGACGCTGTCGAATGACATCGTCGCAGGCAAGTTCGGGAAGCCCTCCGTCAGCAACGCCCGCCATATGCGCAAGGCGGCCTCCGGCCTATTCAACTGGGCGGCGGAGGCAGGACGCGACTATGTAACGGCCAGCCCCTGCGCCAACCTGCCAAAGCTCGACCCGGAACATCCCCGTACTCGGGTCCTGTCGGAGGACGAGATCAGGACCTTCTGGCATGGCCTCGATCGTGACGACCTGCCATGGGAACGCAAGACTCGCCTCGCCCTCAAATTTGAGCTCGTTACCATGCTGCGCTCACGTGAATTGCTCGGCGCGCGTCGGGATGAGCTGTTTGACCTCGATGGCGAACATCCCCGGTTGGACGTCCCCCTAAAGCGGGTCAAGAAACGCCGGGTGGTCCAGCAGCCGCTGTCGGATTTGGCGGTCGAGATCATCAAGGAAGCGCTCGCGTCGGACGACCAGCAGTACGTTTTCGAAAGTCCGGTGTACGAGAGCCAGCCGATCCACCGCAAAGCTATGGCCGACGCCCTGCGCGGCACTAAGCACGAGACGAACAAGGATAAGACCAAGACTGCCGGTCTCTGCGAGCTGCTGGGCCTCAAGCCGTTCACGCCACACGACTTGCGCCGAACCGCCGCGACCCTGGCGGGCGATCTCGGCTTCGACGATGCGTGGATCGCGAAGTGCCTCGATCACGCCGCGAGCAAGAAATCCGAGCAGATCGTGCCGACCGTTACCGGCAAGGTCTATAATCACAGCAAACGCATGAAGGAAAAGCGCGCGGTGTTGGATGGTGTTGCGGCCGAGCTGCGGCGCATCGTCGAGAATGTTCCTACGCAAGCCATCGAACAGGCCCAATCTCAGCTTCTGGCAGCTCAGCTCAGCGCATATCGCGGTGGCTGACTTGGCATTTCACTGCGCAGGGAGTGTGTTTGGACAAAAAACGTTTATGCGATGGGAGTGGTGTGTTCGTATTTGTGTCGCGATCCGGCTGGCTTATCAGCAAAGGCGCTACACATGAATTTCTGTGGAGCATGATGGAGCGCGGTGGAAAACCGGGCGGTGGAAAAGACGCCCATGGGACGGGGGCGTGGCGGGCCGCCTCATGTGCTGCGATATTGCGGCATGAAACCAGACGAACGCACTGTGGTGATCGCAAATGCTGCGCGGCTCTTGAAGGACGCAAAGCTTTTGGTCGATCACACCCGCTTCGCCAGCGCCTTTGCCCTTGCCGTGCTTGGCGTCGAAGAAATCGGAAAAGTGATCCTCGATATTTGGGCGAGTGCTGCGCCTCTCTCAAAGTCCGTGGTTCGGCGAAGCGCGCATATCCGAAAGCAGGCTGCCGTCAGTTCACTGCTACTTGGTTCATTTGCAGTCAGAGAGTTTGGCACTGTAGTCGATGATGCGAATGAGGAACTCATCCAACGCGTCGCTGAGGCATTCAGGCTGAGCCCCGAAGGAAAGCTTATGTCTCAGGTGCAGGGCGGCGCGCTCGATAAGGCCAAGCAGCTTGGCCTTTACCATGACGACTGGTTGACGGATGCATCGCTGCATGCCGATCAGTTCAGCGACGCCGACGTTCATGCGATCTTCTCGATTGCGCGACGCGCGATTGAGGTCGTGGATGATGCGCGCATCATGCGCACAGGGCGGGCGATCTATGAAACCTGACTGTGATGTCGCTCTCGCTCTGCGGTGCCATGTCCAGTCGATGTTTTTCGACGCGCGAATGGGGAACGACCGATGACTGAAGATGAAAGCGATTGCGGCGGCGGCGACGACTGGATGCTGGATGACGGGTCAGAAGGAAACGAGTTCATCCACTTCGACGAGTATGAAGATGCGGTAGCCGCCATCGAGCTAGTTGCCTCTCACAATCTATCGACCTTCAGAAACGGCCGTCGCAGTGGAAGTGGGTTATCACTGCCATGCAAAACGCCGTACAGGGTGCGATGGTGATAGCACTCAGCGGCACAGACGGTTGTGGCGCGCTCACCGATAAATCTCGGCGACAGAATCGTGTGTGGCTGGACAAACCTACCCTGGGATCGACCACGAACGATGATGGCCGATTACAATGTTTTACTTGAGCGGATCGGAAAACCTGAACTGATGGAAGGGCCCGTGCCCGAGCTGTCGGCGGAGGATTATCGAAACCTTCAACGACTGAACGACAACCTGCGACGTCAGTTCGCCCACTTCCATCCGACTGGTTGGGGGATTGAACTCAACTACATGCCGAACATCATGCCGATTGCGCTAAACCTCTTCGAATTTCTCACGACGACCCAAGGCCGTCCAAATATTCATTTCACCGAAGAGCACCGCGCTCGCATGACGAAAGCCTTGGCACAGGCGCGGGTTTCTTTCGAGGCATTCAAACAAACGCCCTGATACGTGCGCCGCGTCACAGGCACGATCCGCATCGCTTTCTGCTACCGCCGGTCGGAGAAGATCGAGGTCGAGCAGCCGGGCGCGGCCGACGATGCAGTGAGGGTCCAAATAGCCCTGTGAATAACCGCGACAAAGGTCTGAATCCTCGCGGTGCTACCCTGCATTGCGCCATCGTGATAGCTCCCGATTCGCAACGAGAGAGAAGACGCTGATGGCTGAGGGCGTAGAGGCATTGCGACTAACTGAATGGGTGATTGCTGGCTGCACGCTAGCCGGCCCAGTCCTAGCAGTCCAAGGCGCAAAAATGGATCGAGGGCTTTCGTGAGAAGAACGCACGACGCCTGACTATTTTCCGCACGTTGATGGCTACGCGCGCAACGAATCAAAGTCCGGCTCATGTCGAAGCCCTCAATGCCGTGCCGATCGATTTCTACAAGGATAAACAGGTCATGGATGCGTGGGAGGAATACTTCATGCATCTCACCAGCGAGCCCGGAAACAATCCAACGTGGGGTCCGAGGCGCGTCGATCTTTTTGTCAAATTGCTCGCCTTGATCGGCGCAAAGGTTGGCTACGACTTCAATGTCGCTCAGATGAACCGCATTTATTTTCCGAACGGCCGTTCACGGCATCGCTGAAGTAATTGCCTAATGCGCCCATTTTGGTGATGGTCCATGCTTCCATCAGCTCGTTCCAAATCCCGGTGAGCAAAAGTCGCGGCCGTTGCAGATTTACAACCCCCACAGCCATTCGAGATACAAAGGTCATCAACTGAGACAACCGAAACATATTTCATTCGTAGTTCAATATGATTAGCGGGGGCGAAAGATGTTTGATGTCTATCGCAATCACAAGCGCGACTTGCTCGTAAAGTTCAGGCTCCCCCGTACCAGTGCTTTACTCTGTACATAAGTGGCGCAAGAGCAGAAAACGAGTTCTCAAAGTCAGCGACGAGATCAAGGCAGCCGTTCAGGGGCAAGGCTATTACATTCGCAGTTTGCGGGTCACCAAGGAGAGGATGATCTAGCTCGAGCGCGAAAGTCTTGGGGCGATTAGGTCTTCGCCGTACCATCCATCTGTGCCAGCCCAGCCTCGATCACGATGATATCTTCCTCGATCTGCTGAATGGTCGTCCGGCAGTCAAAGCCGGTGCGTGCCTTTCGGTCCACGGCCAGCTTCCGGCGCTGCATGCGCAGATCGTCGAGAGCCCTCCTATCGTTCAGGCTAACGCAACCGTCTACAATAAGCTAAATCGCCTTTGGCATCCCCGACCCCCCGTCCTAGTCACGCAACAATTAGCCCGCGATACTTTTCACAACGGCAGCTCTTCGCAGATTATGTCCAGCAGCCGTCAAATGGGACGACCCTATAATCAGGCCGAGCCGCCTTAGCGTCAGGAGGGCAAGAGGGTCGCAGAGTTCGATGGAAAGTCCGGCTCCTAATATCGCAATGGTGCGCTGTTCATCGCTATCGAGATCGGCCCATGAAATGTCCATCACGCGCCTCCGCGCTAAAAAGAATTATCTAGAACCCAAACGCGTGCCTGATTAGCCGCAGCATATCCGTGGCCGCGCCGGTGTATCGACCGTTGGTTAGATATCGATCCAACTGCGCTGTGCTAATCAGCGCCAACAACTAGCACCGTGAGGCCCTTAAACATTGGGCCTCTCCTTCAAGAGACCGCCAACCGGGCGTCTAAGTATCGAACCGTTCTTGGAATGCACTGTCGCTTATGGCGACCTAATACAGCAAATGGTGACAGTGACTAGTAACGAGTTCCTTAACGGGCGCAAATATGGATGCGAGCGCCATGGGATGAGCGAAGACGCTGCAACGGCCGTTGCCCGGTGATGCGCCGTGATGGTGGCTCCGAGGGAAGATCGAGACTTAGCATAAGGTCTGAACACTTGTCCCGGTGAGCTTCGGCCCCACATTCGACGTATGCAACTCACCGATATCCACGACCAAGCAATCCAAGCCCGCATGGCGCTCGTCGTCGGCGCAAGGACGTTTGACCGGCTGTTCGCAAGCGTGCGGTTCGATGAAGTCGATGGGGACATCCTGTTCGTCTACGCCAAGGACGAGGACACCGCCACCAAGATCGAGGACGAATTCGCGCTGCACATATCGATCATTGCCTCAAAGATATTGGAGCGGGAGATCAACATCGTGATGGTGTTGCCGAGACAACTCGTCAGTTGAGCTTACGAGTGAGGGTGGGAGAGCGGCGGTGGACGTTGTCCGGTCTTCTGCGGATAGCCGACATGGAATTCGGCTGGTGCATGTTCGGCTCAGGGCCAGGAACGGACCTAAAGCGTGCCGTCAACGTGGCTTACTCCGCGGCATCTGTACTTACAGATATGCCGTATAGGAGCTGATCCACACCAGGATCGAGGCCAGCATACCGATCACGCCGGCGTTGTCGGCAAAGGCGGTGGCGCTGCCCGACATCCCCAGACGAAGCGAGTCCCGGCTCATCCCGTCGGGTATCGAGATCACCGCCGGATACACCGTGGCTCCGCCGATCGTGTTGGTACGCGCAAGCGTCCCGGAAACGGCGATCTGCCCCTGGCCGACGCCCCTGGGAATGGCGATGATCTTTGCATGATAGATGCGGCCCGGGACGTTGTCGAAAACGATATCGACCGGCGCGCCTTCCTTGATGGCCTGAAAACCGTTCTGCGAAAACATGCCGACCAGCGTGATCTCGCTCTCAACGATAAACGACATTGCCGAGCGCGCCTGCAGCGCGCGATCACCGACCGACAACGCGAGAACGGTGACATAGCCGTCGGCGGGTGCGCGAACGGCAGTCTGTGACAATTCCCATGTGGCGTTATCAAGTTGTGCCTGAAGCTGCGCGACCGACGTGTTGACGCCGCCGATCTCGGAATCCAGCGCCAGCTTGGCGCTCTGCTGCGCGGCTTTCGCCGAGCCCAACTGCGCCGACACCGTCTCGTACTGGACCTGCTTGTCCTGCGCCTGAAACTGCGAGTTGGCATCGTCAGACGCAAGCGTCTGGATATCGGCGAGCCGCTTCCTGTTGTAGGCGACCTGCGCGGTGAGCCCGGTGACGTTCGCTGTCGCCTGCTCGTAATTCGATTTCAGGATCTCGGTCTGCTGCTTGGCCGCCGCGAGCGATGCCTGCAACTGCATGACCTTGTACTGAAACGGCGCCGAGTCGATTTGAAACAGCAAATCGTCCTTCTTCACCGGCACGTTCGGCTTGACCGGGATTGCGACAATTTGTCCTGTCACATTCGGCGTCACTTCCACCACGCGGCCCGTCACCGTCACGCGCCCCGATGGGGTAAGATAATTAAAAAGCGCGAGAAATGTCGCGAGGATAAACCCGCCAACCAGCAGCGAAATTGTCCCGGACAACCAGCCCCATTTGACGAGCCGAAATTTCGAAAACACTGACCACAGCACGACGATGTAAAGGCACAGAACAATTACCATGGCTGGACCCCTTCCTTTGTGCTATATCCGACATTGCTCGTGGAGGTAGCTGAAGTAAAAAGTCGCCCTTCAACGTTAAGCTCTATACGCCTCTAATTCCAGCGCCCCCTTACTCGATTCCTGCAGACGCCCCCGCGGCGTTCTATGCAACCGACATTGCACGTTCTTTTGCACGCGACCTCTCGCGCAAGACGAGAGTGCTCCAAGTCGTTCAATCGATCTTCACAAGGGATGGAAGTCATGCGTATCACCAAATTGAATCAGATTTTCGGAATGCTCGCCGTGACCGCTACGCTGTGCGGCGCCGAAACAGCGTTTGCTCAGAACGCGGCAGCGCCGTCCTCCATGAAAACAATCGGCACACCATCCGCGCCAGCCAAACCCGAGATCGTGCCCTCGCTGTTCGTCCTCAACGCGCGCGGCGCGACGTTGCAGGAAGATACGCTCACGATGACCGGCGTTACCCCCCACTCCATCATATTTGCCGACCGTCCGGTGCGGTCAGCCGGCCACCAACTCACGGCGGATATCATCGCAGAATGGGGAAGTGGTGACGACAGCTTTGCAAAAAATCCTCCGAACGCTACCCTCTCCGTTTTCAGCAAAGATGGCTCGGTCAAGGATGCCGTTGTGGTGCTGAAAAATCCGAAGCTCGAAGGCGAAAAGCTGACGTTCAACGTTCAGACCCTCGAGGGGGAAATCGCCGGCGCCGACGGCGGGGCCGCACTATTCATCGACATCATCGGCCGTCCCTTCACGCCGATGTCGTTTGCCGGCGTCGCCCGCCGTTCGGCGTTTCGCGGCGCCATGTATGCAGGCGCCGCATACGGCGCGGCTGCGTACTACCACCCATACGCCCGCCCGGCCTGCGGCTATTATCCTTATCCGCCCTGTTACTGAGACGAGTGAGGACGCGGGAGGCGCGCGCTTCCCCGTGCTCATCAAGACAATTGAACAAATCGTAACACCCAAAATAAATCCAAAACGCAATTCAAGCGGAGGCATCACATGAATATCACCCGTCGCAATCTGACCATCGGGGGCATCAGCCTGCTCGCCGGTACCTCGACGAGTACCTTGAGCCGTGCGGAGTTCGGAGAGCTCCTTGGCATCGGCGAAGGCATCGAAGACTTCGCGCTCGCCACCGACGCCTACATCTTCGGCTATCCGCTGGTGACGATGGAGATGACGCGCCGCGTTTTCACCAACGTCGCGAAGCCGGAAGCGACCCGCGGCCCCATGGGACAGATCGTCAAGGTGAGGGCATATCCGAACGCGTCCTATCGCGACGTCACCGCGCCCAACGCGGACACGCTCTACACCACCGGCTTCTTCGATGTCGGCAAAGAACCGTGGGTGCTCAGCATCCCCGATATGAAGGGGCGCTATGCCCTTCTGCCGATGCTGGATGGCTGGACTACGGTATTTCAGGTACCTGGCAAACGCACGACCGGCACCGGTGCGCAGACTTACGCAATCACGGGACCCGGTTGGAAAGGCTCTTTGCCCGCCGGCGTCAAGGAGTACAAGTCGCCGACCAGCATGGTCTGGCTGCTTGGCCGCATCTACTGCACCGGCACGCCGGAAGATTACGCCGAAGTTCACAAGTTGCAGGACGAGTTCAAGCTCGTCCCGCTGAGTTCCTACGGCAAGCCGTACACCCCACCCGAACACACGGTCGATCCGAACATCGACATGAAGACGGCGGTGCGCGAGCAGGTCAATCGCATGGACGCCGTGGCGTATTTCACGCTGCTCTGCAAGCTCATGAAAGACAACCCGCCGGCGGCCGCGGATGCGCCGCAACTCGCTAAGTTCGCCAGGATCGGAATCGTACCGGGCCAGGATTTCGATGCGAGCAAGCTCAAGGCGGATTTCGTCAAGCGCGTCCCCGAAATCGGCTTTGACCGGATCATGCTCCAGTTCAAGGTCAACAAGGACATGAAGGACGAGAACGGCTGGGGCTTCACGACCAAGACCGGCATCTACGGCACCGACTATCTGATGCGCGCACTGGTCACCGCCATCGGGCTCGGCGCCAACCGGCCGCAGGACGCGGTCTATCCGACCTCGATGAAGGATGCGGAAGGCCGCAAGTACAGCGGCACGAACAAATACGTCATGCGATTTGCCAAAGGTCAGTTGCCGCCTGCGCTCGGCTTCTGGTCGGTGACCATGTACAATTCCGAATACTTTTTCGTAGACAATCCGCTCAACCGTTATTCGATCAGCGCGCGGCAGAATCTGAAACCCAATCCGGACGGCTCGACCGATCTCTACGTCCAGAAAGATTCGCCGGGAAAAGACAAGGAATCCAACTGGCTTCCGGCGCCTTCGGGCGATTTCGTTCTTATGATGCGGCTGTACTGGCCGAACGAGAAGAACCCGTCGATCATCGATGGATCGTGGAAGATCCCGCCGGCGAAGAAAGTGAGCTGAACGGAATCGAGCAAAAACAAATATCCCTCAAGCGAAACAGGAGCGGCACCATGTTGACGAAACGCGACCTTCTTCGTTCCGCTACCCTGGCTGCAACGTCAGTTGCGACAGCAAGGTCTGTCCCGGCGTTGGCGCAGGCCGACCGGCCAGGTTTCCTCAAGGCAAAGGACGTTGCCGAGGCTGGATTCATCTTCGGCCTGCCGATCGTGATGAACTACGGCGTCATGTACGAATATGCCGTTGACCGCAATTCGGGGCAGTTCAAGGCACCGTTCAATCAGATCAAGAACGAACCCAACGTCTTCACCTACAGGGACACCGCCGTCGTCACGCCGAACAGCGACACGCCCTATTCGCTGGGGTGGCTGGATCTGGGTGCGGAGCCGATTGTCCTTTCAGTGCCGGCGGTCGATCCGAAGCGCTACTACTCGATCCAGCTCTGCGACGGCAACACCTACAATTACGGCTATATCGGCAGCCGGGCCACCGGCAGCGACGCCGGCGACTACATGGTGGTCGGACCGGACTGGAATGGAGACATGCCGGCCGGGATAAAGAAGACGTTCCGATCCGGCACGCGGTTGTCGATCGCCATCTACCGGACACAGCTCTTCAATCCGGATGACCTGGATAACGTAAAGAAGGTGCAGGCGGGCTATAAGGTGCAGACACTTTCCGCCTTTTTGAAGCAGGCGCCGCCGCCGGCCGCGCCGGCCATCGATTTTCCGAAGATCGACAAGGAGCTTGTGAAGACGAACTTCTTCGAGTTTCTCGACTTCGCGCTGCAATACGCTCCGGTGCAGGACAACGAAAAGGAGATACGCGCCGCGCTCGCGACCATCGGCGTCGGACCGGGCAAGAAATTCAACTTCAAGGATCTTCCGCTGGAGCAAAAGCTCGAAGTCGGCCTCGGCATGAAGGAAGGCGAGAAGAAGATCGAGGAAGCTGTCGCCAAGGTCGGCACCGCGATCAACGGCTGGCGGGTCAGCGCGATGCCGGGAGACAACGCCCATTACAATGGCGACTGGCTGAAGCGCGCCGTCGCCGCAAAGGCCGGCATCTACGGCAACGATCCGGCGGAGGCGACCTATCCGCTCACGCGCGTCGACAGCGAAGGACAGCCGCTTGACGGAAGCAAACACAACTACACACTGACTTTCCCGGCCGGCCAGCAGCCACCGGTAAATGCCTTCTGGTCGCTGACCATGTACGATGGCAAAACGCAGTTGCTGATCGAGAATCCGATTAACCGCTACTTGATCAATTCCCCGATGCTGCCGAGCATGAAGACGAATGCCGACGGCTCGCTGACGCTGTACATCCAGAACAAGTCGCCGGGTACCGAGAAGGAATCCAATTGGCTTCCGGCCCCGAACGGGGAGATCTATCTGGTGATGCGGCTGTACTGGCCAAAGAGCGAGGCGCCGTCGATCCTGCCTCCCGGCGAAGGCACCTGGAGGCCCCCGGCGATCGCCGTGGCGGCACAGTAGCGGACCGGCCGCCATCACCAGCGTGAGGATGGCGGCCACCGGAGCTGGTCGTCTTCGCAATGCCGGTTAAGGTTGTCTCGTGACCTTAGCGCAACAGTCGCGATGGAATTTCGATTTGGAGCGTTTCGCAGGGCGATGGCTTGCGACGCGACATTTGATTCATGTCAATCTGGGATTGATCGCTGATCTCCAGGCGTTGAGGGCAGGCAGATGACGCACAACATTCCGACGCGAAATTCCAACCATTGGCGCACCTGCCGCAGCATCGGCGTTGCTGTGCTGATGTTCGGATCCTTGTCGGAAGCCGCCTACGCCGACGAGAGCGGCGTTTCGTACTGGCTTCCCGGACGCTTCAGCAGCCTCGCCGCAGTCCCTCAAGTGCCCGGATGGTCCGGGGCTGCAGTCTACTATCACACCTCCGTCGGCGCATCGGGGGGCGTTGCCGCGGCAAGGGAGATCCAGATCGGAAGAATCCCGGGCACCGTCAGCGTCAACCTGAATGCGAATCTGAATGCGCAGGCCGATCTCGTGCTGCTCAATCCGACCTACACGTTTGCGACGCCGGTCCTGGGCGGACAATTGGCCATCGGGGTCACCGGCCTGTTCGGCCGGGCCAGCACAAGCATCGATGGAACGCTCACCACCCTGGTGGGTCCGCTGGCGACAACACGCACCGGGAGCATCTCGGATTCACTTACGTCGGTGGGTGATCTGTACCCGCAGGCGACACTGAAGTGGAACGCCGGCGTGCATAATTTCATGACCTATGTGACCGGTGACATTCCGGTCGGCGCCTACGATCCCACGCGCCTCTCCAACCTCGGCATCGGCCATGCCGCAATCGACGGCGGCGGTGGCTACACCTACTTCAACCCGGCGGCAGGGCACGAATTCTCGGCGGTCGCGGGCTTCACCTACAATTTCAAGAATCACGACACGAATTATCAGAACGGAATCGACTTCCACATCGACTGGGGCGCTTCGCAGTTTCTCTCGAAGCAGGTTTTTGTCGGCCTTGTCGGTTATGGGTATCAGCAGGTCACGGACGATTTTGGTCAGCACCCGATCCTGGGCGGCTTCCGGTCACGCGTTTTCGGAATCGGCCCGCAAATCGGCTACCTGTTCCCGGTCGGCGACATGCAGGGATATCTCAATCTGAAAGGCTATGGCGAGTTCGCCGCTGAGAACCGGCCGGCGGGATGGAATACCTGGCTGACATTTTCAATTTCGCCGATGGCGCCAACCAGTACGGTGACGCCAACGCGGCGGATCGTGTCGAAGTAAGTGTACCTCGATACGCCGTCCATCAGTCAGCTCGCACACGTCATTTCGCAGGCGGCGGCGCCCGCGTTCCTGTTGGGCGCATTGGCTGCCTTCATCGCCCTCCTGATCAACCGCCTGAATAGGATCGTTGACCGGACCGCGGTCCTGAACGGGAGATCCCGGATCATGATACTGTGCGGTCGCGGCTCAAGGCCGATCTGCCGCGCCTGATGCGGCGAGCCGCCATGATGAACCGCGCCATTTTCTGGGCAGTGGTCGCGAGTATTGCGGTGACACTGCTCATCATCGTGGCCTTTGTGACCGCGTTTCTTCAGCTCCGGCATGAGTACGGCGTTGCGATCTTCTTCCTGATCTCGCTCGGCGCGTTCACGGTCTCGCTGATCGATTTTGCCCGCGAGGTCCGGATCGCGCTGAGCGAATACGACCACCACGCGTGAGGCGAAACAGCGTCAAATGGCGATCACGCCGGTCATCTCGACCACTGGCCCATCTGCAGGCAGGTCTGCAGGCTGACGTAACTTGGCGTGCCGCCAATGCTTTCCTGCGAAGTGCAACTTGCCCGGCTTGGCGCGGGGAATTTGGACCACTGGCTTGCGAGCTGCTGCCGCGCCTTCTGCTCATCTCTGATGCAGGTCTTGACCGACTGATCGACGGTGAGGCCGGCGGTGGCCGCAACGTCCAGCTTGCAGCTCCGCGTGATATCGAACTTCGGCACCCCGTCCGCCACCGGCACCACCAGTTGCGAACCCAATACGATCATCGAGACAGTGATAGGCATGTCCGGCCTCCTGCTACCCTGGCGCGACTGTATCGTAGCGCAAGCTGGCCGGACCGCTACTTATATTGTGCCGCTACGCATAGCCGACAAGGCCGGCTAGTTGCCAACTAAATCTCGATGTCCGCCTCGGGTCAAAAGCGTCGGTCGGGCGCTCGGCTGCAACTTCCGGTCCGTTCTTGAGAGCCGACATGACGAGCCGCCCCTCGGACGGCAGCGATGGGCCACTTGCGGGCATCGCTCATGCGTCCGCACCAGTTTATCTTCCGGCTGCCAGCCCGCAGCTAGTGAGGCAGGGCCAGTCAACGGAGCGGGTCGACTTTGGCAGCCATGTCGGGTGCCCGGCTCACGCGGTATCGCGCGTTACCACAGTTGAGCACCCAAACGGCATAATCAGGTCTTGAGCGCTTCGCGTCCTTCTTCGCACCAATGGCCTTGTCACAGACGAATCCCTGCAAGCGGATCTGGGCAGCTAACATACTTTGCACATTCTCCTGGGCAGCCAGCCCAGTGGATCCGCTGAAAGCGAGAGCCGCTGCTAGGGCGGGGAAGTACAGTACAGCCGACCAACTAGGTGCCACGTGCTCCTCCTCTCGATCGTTCCTAAGCGGCAATTGCCAGCCTCGCTCGTCCAGCCTGCGGCGGCAGGCGATTGGTTATGCCTGCCGCCGCCGCATGTCACTTCACCTGCTCGACTTCGCTCAGCCGCCAGCTCTTGGTAAAGAACGGCTCAAGCGGGCTGTAGAGGCGCAGGATCACGAACCAGCCTTTCTTCGGGTCGGTTTGTATCCAGTTGCCGCGCTTCACTCCTGCGGGCTGCGTGGGGCCGAAGTAGATGGTCGTGGAGCCGTCGGCATCCGCCTCTGCCGCTGGCGACGGGTAGCTCTGGCTGCCGGCGCGGGGATAACGCTGCGGTGTGTCGAGCATCGACCGCGTCATGTTGTCGTAAACCGTGAACGACCAGAAGTTCTCTTCCGGGATGCCCTTGGGCAGCGTCACTTTGTAGGTCTTGGCGCCGTCGAAATAATTCCTTTCCGCGTCGGTCATCGCCAGCAGATATTGCGAGCCGATGCCAGGCAGCCGCATCGCCATTGCTGGCGTGATGCCGGTAACGCCGTAGAAGAAGTTGGTGCGCGCATCCATGGTGCGGTAGCCGGTGGCCGGGAAGGGTTTGACTCCCTCGCGCGTGATCTCCGGGATCGGCGTTTCGAACTCGTAGCCGCTCACGAACAGGAAGTTGAACCACGACGAGTTCGGGTAATAGAACCAGCTCGGATCGCGCGGGACCATGAACAGGGCACGCGAGGTCGCGTTGGCGAGCGCAAGAGCATCGGTCATGATCTTCTTCATGCGTGCATCGGGCGCGAACGGCTTGCCCTTGACGATGCCGATGGCGGCGACCGGTCCCATCAATTCTGCATCGAGCGAGGTCGCCGGCTCCTTCTGCACGACCTCGTTGAGCATGTCGTAGAAGGTCCAGTCGTTCGGCGGAAGGGTATTCATCACCTTGCCGCTGCCTTCATGGAACACCGTCGCCGGCGGTGCGGTGACCCGCCCCAGCTTGGCCTTGCCGGCCAGGAAGTCCGAAATCGGCGTGCCCACGCCGCCCGGCTCGTAAGGGTAGACCTTGGTGAACTTACGGATTGTCTCGGCGACCGGCTTCGGATCCTTGTGATCCTCCAGAAAAGAGCGGCCGAACCACAGGATGGTGTTGGTGCGGGCATGCCCGATGAAGTATCCGCCGTCGGGCAGTTGACCCTTGTAATCCGGCGGCACGATCAGGTACTTGCCACCTTCTCCGCGATCGGGGCCGGGCAGGCCGAGATCGATGATCCAGCGAAACCAGGCGTCCTGCACGGTGCCGAGAAACTTGGGCGGTGTCTCCACCACCACCGGCCCTTTGCTCAGATCGAGGTAGCCCATAACGTAGATGGTGTCGGCGTTCGCCGTCAGGAACAGCGACTTGGCATCCATCAGGTCGGAGAAGACGATCACCTCGTTCTCCTTGACGCCGACGCTTCGCAAACCCTCGCGTAGCGCATGGATGCTGACGCCCCGCATGTTGTCCATGAACGCGCGATAGGCATAGGTGAAGTCGAGATTGTCGAAGAGCTTGTCGGCAGTCGCCTTGCTCGGGACGCCGTCCTTGAACTCGAGCGCGCCAATGCGCGACTCGATCTTATCGGGCGTGACCAATGATGATGGAATGGGACCTGGGGTCTGGGCAGTTGCGAAGTGCGGCAGCAGCGATACGGCGCAGCCAGCGATGGCTGCAAAGCATCTGACGGCATTCATCATCGTTGTCGCCTCCCTGTGGAATACAACGTCCCCCTAGGAATGCAGCGCCGGTGCAATTTTAACTTGTGAAGGGCTCCAGACAATTCGGCCCGAGCAGTCTTACCCGCGACCAATAGTCGTATTGCGGACGAAATCGGGCACGCCACAACGCTGGCCGCTAACTGCCGAAGCCAAGCGGCCTTTAGTTCATCTTTTGGCGGAGCTTCTTGATGATCTCGCGCAGATTGGCAATGTACTCCTCGATAACACGTCGAGCCTCTTCCAAGTGCGTCGGCTTGGGTGCCGCACGTTTTTCTGGCTGGGGCTCAATCATGCCTGAAGATTTGACCCGCACGGCTGGCGGCCATTGACTTAGATCAACTGACTTTTGGCAGGGGCGAGGTCCGCTGAGGGTCAAAAGCGGCGGCAGATGCCAAGTCAGACCGTGGTCCGGTTTGCCCCTGAAGCCGGACATGACGCGCGTTTAGGCCACTTTCGGCTACGGGCCAGAAGCGGACTTCAAATGGGAAAGAGGCCGCCGACTGAGGCGACCTTATTCTTGGTCACGTTTCGGCTGGTCCCAAAACAGCTTCTTGCATTCGGGACATCGAAAGATGGCAATCGGCCCGTCCAGAGAACCAACTACGTCAACGAAGTGCATGGGCTTATGACAAGCCGAGCAAGCCGGCAGATGCTTGGTTTCTTGCTCTTGCTTGGCCATCCCCGGGAACGCTCGAACAGTGGCATAGGTTTCTACGCTCATGGCATCGGCCCAACCGGAGACGGGGAGCTACTAGAGAGGTCGCCAAGTGCCTCACTCTGGAGCGAGCCTGTAAACCTCTCCTGGTTCAAGGTTGAGTTCCTGAAACAGCGATTGCTGCTTTGCAGTGAGAACCGTTGGTACAATTTCGGCCGTCCAGCCTTCGGGAACAGCCGCGAGTACTAGCGTCAACGCCTGACTGGGCTTGGCTAAGGCCAGCCACATCTGCTTCGCTGGCCGCGCGTCGTCTGAGGTCACCTCAACGATTGTGAACGACTTGCCGAACGACTGCCATCAATGGCTAATCCGGGGACATGCCGAGAGTTGCAATAACTAGCTGGGTCGAGGAAGTCGGACGGGGCCGGCAATCAACCTATACGTGGGCACCCAAGCGGTGTTCCACGATTCCATGGTCGCGCCGCAAACCGAGCACTCGAAGCTGGCGATCTGCCGACCCGGGGCCATCGCCTCGATTCGGCTATAGACCGCGCCACACCGACAGGTTCGGTAATGAGAATCGGACATGTCCGTTTATGCGCCCGAAAGGCAAAAAGGCTACTACGAAAACCGCACTAGGCCGCCGAGGCCGGAAATGGGCTGCTGCCCGTGAAGCTGAAGGTACAGGCCGCAACCGGAACGTCTGATAGCAAAGCCTGGGACCGCTGTGCGGGGTGCCGCCTTGCCCCGAGCCCTGCATCTAGTTACGCTCCAGGCGAAGCTCAATTCGATGCTGGCAGATCACATGCTTACGTCCACGCGCGAGTACATTGATTTTTGGATCGAGAACAGCGTTCACGCCGCGGAGCAATACGGGACGCCGGGCGCTTCACAAAGCGTGGACGTATTGGTTGACCGCCTCGTTGAAGGCGCCAAGAACCAAAACATCACGCGAGCGGCCATTGAGAAAGAGGTCGGCGATCTAAAGCAGTATATCGAGGAAAAACTCGCAACCGCGAACCGGATTGAGCAGGATCGCCCCAAATGACGTCTACTTGCGCCTGAGTTCTAGAGCCGATGAAGTCGGTCTGTCTCAGCTCCGATTATGAAGCGCCCTGCGGGAAAAGCCATGGCAATGCGAGAGGAAATAAAGCGAGTGATACATGCTGCGACCCCCGGTATGTCGCAGCAGCTCTACTCAACACTGCTGGTGTTAGGCGAGCTTCTAAGCAACGCACTCGACAGAATTGATGAACTCGAAAAGAAAGCCAACAGTCAGACGGCAGATAAGCGCTGATCGAGCAAGCTCTCGGCCACTCTTCCTGCTCTGAAACCTTCACCCTCAGCATGCCTCTGCTGTCACTAGGTCCATTGGCTGCGCTCTTTCCGACTGCCTAGAACGGGGTCAGGTTAGCCACAAAATGAAGCGACTCGTGCGAGGTCCGCAGTGGGTCACGAGCGGCTGTGGAGGCCAGCAGCCCGCTCGTCCGGTCTCCTCTCAACAGCAGACGCCGGCTATCACGCAAGAGGGCAGCTAGGGACCACAAGGCGACATTCGAAAGGATGAGGGTCTCTAGCTGATGCGGCGTTACTCGTCGAAAGCTACGCCGATCTGACCGTCCTTTCGCCAAACAATATGGCAGCGCCTAGCTGCCGCGCCGAGCGGACCTTC
>NZ_AJQF01000375.1:0-2129 GCF_000261705.1 Bradyrhizobium genomosp. III
CGTAAGAACGCTGCAGCGCGTCCGGGACACGAGAGTGGGGGGCGTTGCTACTTCACTCGCCGTCATTGCGAGCGCAGCGAAGCAATCCAGAGTCCTTCCGCAGCGACAGTTTGGATTGCTTCGCTACGCTCGCAATGACGATGTTGATGCAGTTGCGCGCCAAACGCTGCTCTCGTGCCCCGGACGCTGCGCAGCGCCTCTTCGGCGGTGCGCTGCAGAGCCGGGGCCCACGTATCAGCACGTGCTGCGGCTTCCTGGGTCCCGGCTCTGCGCAGCAGCGTAAGAACGCTGCAGCGCGTCCGGGACACGAGAGTGGGGGGCGTTGCTACTTCACTCGCCGTCATTGCGAGCGCAGCGAAGCAATCCAGAGTCCTTCCGCAGCGACAGTTTGGATTGCTTCGCTACGCTCGCAATGACGATGTTGATGCAGTTGCGCGCCAAACGCTGCTCTCGTGCCCCGGACGCTGCGCAGCGCCTCTTCGGCGGTGCGCTGCAGAGCCGGGGCCCATGCATCAGCGAGCCGTGCGGTCTCGGCTGGGTCCCGGCTCTGCGCAGCAACGCTTCGCGTTGCAGCGCGTCCGGGACACGCGAGAGTTAAACCGGCTTGCCCGTATACGGCATCGACGCGGTGAGGCCGCCGTCGACCGGGAACGCCTGGCCGTTCACATACGAGGCTTCGTCGCTGGCCAGGAACAGGCCCATCGCCGCGAGCTCGTGCGGTTGGCCGGGGCGCTTGAGCGGATTGAGCTGGCCGATCTTGTCCTGGGTGCCGCGCTCCTTGGCGCGGTCGAAGATCGGTTTTGTCATGCCGGTCTCGATCAGGCCCGGGCACACCGCGTTGATGCGCACGCCGGTTCCGGTGAGCGAATACGCCGTGGTCTGCACCAGGCTGATCACGCCGGCCTTGCTCGCGGCATAGGGATGCCCGCTGGCGCCGGCCTTGAGGCCTGCGACGGACGCGGTCAGCACGATCGCGCCGGACTGCTGCTTCACCATATGCGGCATCGCATGCTTCACCGCGAGGAACGGCCCGATCAGATTGACGCGCAACACCTCCTGCCAATGCTCGACGGTTTGCTCGCCGAGCGGGACGAGGCCGCCGCTGACGCCGGCATTGGCCCAGATCACGTCGAGCCGGCCATGGGTCTGCACCGCGTTGTCGATCACGGCGATGACGTCCGTCTCGGAGCCCGCGTCGGCGATCATGGCTTCCGCGATGCCGCCGGCCTTCTTCACCTCGTCGACGGTCTCCTTCACCGCCTCGGTGCGATCGACCGCGATCAGCTTGGCGCCTTCCCGGGTGAACAGCAGCGCGGCGGCGCGACCGATGCCGCTGCCGGCGCCGGTGATGATGACGGATTTGCCTTGCAGGCGGCCCATGCGTTTCTCCCTGTGGTGCCTCGTGCGACGCTTGCCGCGCGACGGAATTTCAAACAAGATTTCAAACGGTAAAGTGTCTTGAGACACGTTCACACCTGACGTACAGCGACATCAAACGGGATGGAAGGGTTTCGATGGCAGGCGCAGACAAGCCCAATGTGGTCATGACACGGTGGTGGTGGGTCCGTCACGCGCCGGTGCGCAACGACGGCGGCAACATCTACGGACAAAGCGACATCGCCTGCGACACCAGCGATACCTATGTGTTCAACGCTGTTGCCAAGGTGCTGCCACGCACGGCGGTCTGGTATTCGAGCAATCTGGTGCGCACGCACCAGACCGCGGAAGCGATCTGGGCGGCCGGCTTCCCAAGGCCTGCGTCGATGAAATGGGAAGCGGACCTTGCCGAGCAAAATCTCGGCCGATGGCAGGGCATGAACCGCGCCCAGTTCATCGCCAGCCGCCCCGTGGGCACGAGCTGGTTTGCCGACATCAACGAGCCCGCGCCCGGCGGCGAGAGCTTCATGGATCTCTACAACCGCACGCGCCGCACCATAGAGCGGATCAACGCCGAGGCGGCAGGCCAGGACATCATCGCGGTCGCGCATGGCGGCACCATCAAGGCGGCGCTGGGGCTCGCGCTCGACGGCCAGCCGGAGCGGGGATTGTCGTTCGACATCGACAATTGCTCGGTGACGCGATTGGATTATTTCGCAACTCCCGAGCGCAAGGTCTGGCGGCTGCCGATG
>NZ_AJQF01000376.1:0-7907 GCF_000261705.1 Bradyrhizobium genomosp. III
CGGATGCCGCGCATGCGGCGATGCATCAGCCCGCGGGACCGGAAGTCAAGAAGCTCGCCTGAGTAAGGCGTCATTCCGGGATGGTCCGAAGGACCAGGCCCGGAATCTCGACGTGAATACCAAGATCAATCTGGGAGAGAAACATGACCTTGTTCGACATGAAGGGGAAAGTCGCCGTCATTACCGGCTCGACGCGCGGCATCGGGCTTGCGATCGCCGAGCGCATGGCCGAGCACGGCGCCAAGGTCGTGATCTCATCGCGCAAGGCCGATGTCTGCGAGCAGGTGGCCAAGGGCATCAACGACAGGTTCGGCAAGGGCACCGCGGTCGCGGTTGCCGCCAACATCTCATCGAAAGAGAATCTGCAAAACCTCGTCGATGAGAGCAACCGCGCCTTCGGCAAAATCGACGTGCTGGTCTGCAACGCCGCCTCGAACCCGTATTATGGTCCGCTCGCCGGCATCTCCGACGATCAGTTCAGGAAGATCCTCGACAACAACATCGTCGCCAACAACTGGCTGATCTCGATGGTGGTGCCGCAGATGATCGAGCGCAAGGACGGCTCCATCATCATCGTCTCCTCGATCGGCGGGTTGAAAGGCTCGACCATCCTCGGTGCCTACGCCATCTCGAAGGCCGCCGACATGCAGCTCGCGCGCAACCTCGCCTGCGAATACGGCAAGGACAACATCCGCGTGAACTGCATCGCGCCCGGCCTGATCAAGACCGATTTTGCCAAGGCGCTGTGGGACAATCCGGAGAACCTGAAGGCCTCGACCGCGCGCTCGCCGCTCCTGCGCATCGGCATCCCCGACGAGATCGCGGGCGCCGCGGTGTTCCTGGGGTCCAGGGCCGGCGACTTCATGACCGGCCAGACCATGGTGATCGACGGCGGCGCGACGATCAGCTGAGGTCGACGACGCGCTGAGTTTCTCGTGTCCCGACGCGGCGCAGCACGAAGTGCTGCTCCGCAGAGCCGGGCCCAGAAAGCCAAGAACGAGATCGCGGAGACGTGGGCCCCGGCTCAGCAACGCACCGCTACGCGCTGCGTTGCGTCCGGGGCACGAGAGCGGCGATTACTCCACCGCCGCGTAAACCAGATCCCGCACCAGCGTGCGCGTAAAATCGCGCTGGCCCGGGCCCTGGCTCATGAACACCGCGAACAGATCCTCCTTCGGATCGATCCAGAAGAACGTGCCGGCAATGCCGCTCCAGAAATACTGGCCGACGCTGCCGGGGAAGGGGGCGATACCGGCCTCGCGGCGCACCGCGAAGCCGAGACCAAAACCGTGGCCGGGCGAGAGCAGGGTGCCGTTGGTCTGAACCTGCGGCCCGAGGTGATCGGACGCCATCAGCTCCAGCGTCTTGCGGCCGATGATCCTGTGGCCGTCGAGCGTGCCGCCGTTGCGCAGCATCAGGCAGAAGCGGGCATAGTCCATCGTGGTCGAGACCAGGCCGCCGCCGCCGGACTCCATCACCGGTGCTTCGTGCATGTTGAACAGCGCGACCTTGTCGCCAGTCCAGGGATCGGCCGCGAAAGGCTCGGCGAGCCTGCCCGCATTGGCCTCGGAGGTCGAGAAGCCGGTCTCGGCCATCTGCAGCGGGGCGAGCACGCGTTCGGTGAGGAACGTGCCGAGCGACTTGCCGCTGACGACCTCGATGATGCGGCCGAGGATGTCGGTGGAGCGGCTGTAGTTGAATTCCGCGCCGGGCTGGCAGACCAGCGGGAAGCTCGCCACCAGGGCGGCGTGCTCGGCGTTGGTGATCTTGCGGCTGCGGACGCGGGACTCCTGGTAGAGCTTGTGCACGGGGCCGTCGCCCTGGTGCTCGTAGGTAAGGCCCGAGGTGTGGCGAAGCAGGTCCTGCACGGTCATCGGCCGCGCCGGCGGCACCAGCTCCAGCTTGCCGTCCTTGACGATGCCGACCTGCTGGCTGGCAAATTCCGGGATGAATTTTGCGACGGCGTCGCTGAGCAGGAGGTGGCCGTCCTCGACCAGCGCCATGATGGCGACCGAGACGATCGGCTTGGTCATCGAGAAGATCCGGAAGATCGAATCCCGCGCCATTGGCGCGGCGTCCGCCGGGCTCTGCCTGCCGAGCGCCTCGAACCAGCCGACCTGGCCGCGCCTCGCCACCAGCACGGTGAGGCCGGGAACGGTTCCCTTGTCGATCTCGCGCCTGAAGGCGTCCGACATGGCCTGGAGCCGCAGCCGCGACAGCCCGAGCGTCTCCGGGCGGACCTCGGGCAAGGGCGGGGTCAGCGGCGTCGAGGTGGCTTTCGTGGCGGCTTGGGCGTTCATGGAGGCTCCCGGGCTCTTGTTTTTGGTCGATCGGAAAAGTGTGGCTCAGAAGCCCCGTGAAGAACAGATGCATTCGGCGCGGTGACATCTGCAGCGGACGCTCGGCATCGGGTCTTATGCACGGCAATACAATTCGGGGTAGACAGCAGCGGGCGGAACACCCTATTTTTGGGCCGGGCTGAGATTGGGTTACGGGGACAGGGGGCGTTGTTGAGATTGCTGCTGGGACTGGCGCGGATTGTCGCGCTGGGCGGAATGCTTGCGCTTGCGGGCTGCGTAACCGCCGCCAATAATTCGCTGTCGCAGAGCGACATAGCCGGCATGAAGCTGACCGGCGTTGCGGTCAGTTTTGCACCCGACGCACGCATACAGTAGGAGGACGGTCTCCGCGCCTATGCGGACTCGAAGGCGGTCAGCCTGGAGCAGGCGGCAACAATGGCCGACGTTCCGGAGGTAAAGGCTTTCGTTCAAGGCCTGCTGACGCCGCGGATCAAGGCCGGCGTCGAGCAGGTCTTGGCCGCTCGGCTGGCGGGCACGCGGCCGGTGCGGCTCGACATCCGGGTGAAGAGCTTGCTGTTCCCGTCAGCCATCCAGCGTGTCGTGATCGGCGGCCATCGCGGCATGATCGCGGACGCCAATCTCGTCGATGCCCGAACCGGTGCGCTGATCGTCGCCTATCCCGAGCTGAACGCAGCGCTCTATACCGGGCAGGGGATCGTTGGGGCGGCGGTGCAGGCTGCTATCGACAATAACGCGACGCAAACCCCGGTGGACAAGGTGAGCGTGCGCTACGGGGAGATCTACCGCAACTGGCTGCTGAAAGATGGGGGGGCCTAGCGCGAAGTACGCGCATGGCACTCGCTTCGCTCTTGCAATCCGGCCGCTCTCTGTGCTTGAAAGCGGCCCTGATCCTGGGGCGACGCAGGGTCCGTAGGAGTGTAGCTCAATTGGTAGAGCACCGGTCTCCAAAACCGGGGGTCGCAGGTTCGAGCCCTGCCACTCCTGCCAGTCAAATCAATCACTTAAGTCAGGTGCTGGCAGGATAGGGACGAGGGCGTCCCGCGGGCGAATCGCCGCGCGCCTGCCCATCCGCTCGATTTCCCAAGCCCAAGCCCGACGAGGCCCTCGACTAGCGCGCCGGGGCCCGTTCCGCGTCGGTAGGAACCTGGCTGAGGTCGACGTGCCGGATGGGAACGCGGCGCAGCAGCGAGACGATGGTGCCGCCGAGCTCGAAATAGGTGCGCAGCCGCAGCGCACGGGAGGAGCCCTTCAGCTCCGCGTTCAGGCTCACGGGCACCTGCACATAGGTGAGGCCGAGCTGGAGCAGGGAGATCAACGCGCAGATCTGATAGCCGTAGCCGTCGGCCTTGACCGCGATCTGGCGCAGCCATTTCACGGGGTAGACGATCATGCTGTGGTAGTCGGACAGCCAGAAGCCGAACAGGCAGTTCAGGATGAACCGCAGCGAATGCGACTGCAGCGAGCGGTTGACCGAGCGGTCCGACTGGTTGTCGCGATAGGTGATGACGAGGTCGGCGGCGCCCGCCGCCTTGAACATCCGGGCAATACCCTCGTTCTGGAAGGCGTGATCGCCGGGAATGAGCGTGATGGCATCGAATTTCGCGCGCGACAGCGCGTATTCGAAGCCGGCACCGACACCTCGCGGCTCGGCGTTATGTTGCACGACGATGCGCGGCTCGCCGGCCGCGAACTCGTCCATGATCGCGCCGGTGGCGTCGGTGCTGCCGTCGTCGATCAGGAAGATCTCGAAATCGTCGAGCAGCTCGCGGGCGAGCGGCAGCACGCCGTCAATGGTGTCGGCGATCTTGTCCTGCTCGTTCAGTGCAGGGATGACGATCGTAAGTCTCTTTGCCGCCCTGGAAGGTGTCATCTTATGCCGCCTGTTGCCGGCCACTCTTTACTGGTGGAACCCCAGCGCAACTCTAGGTCATCTGCGCCGACCGAACAATAAGGGGCCCGCAGATATGCCCTGCACAACCGGCACGAAACCGGCGATGTGTGTGTTCCCGGCAACTATTCGGAAAAATCATAGAGACTGGTATCGCCGATACCGAAGGCGCGGCGCAGCTGTCCGACGCGGCCTGCCATATTTCGGCCCGCCGCCGTCGCCGCGAAGTGTGAATCCACCGGTTCGACAAGGCCGCCGTCGACCAGGTTCCTAATTCGTCCCTGGAACAGATCTGGAACCTGCCGTTCGACGATTTCGGAAAGCGGAGCCTTCCGCTCGGGCCGGTCGACGATGCCGAGCAGAATCTCCAGGGAAACCGATTTGTACACTGCGCCAAAAGCGAACACGTAACCCATGACGCAAAAACCGAAAATCGACGCGGCGTCCCAATACTGGAATTCCGGGACGACGAGGATTCCGAGCATCACGCCGAGACCGTGGGTGAGGATCGCGGCGATCGCGAGCAGGGTCACGGCTCCAACAGGCCACCCGCGAGCGCGGGCCATGAGCTGCAAGGCAGGCGACAGCAGGACGAAGCTGACGGCGGCGAGGAATCCGACAACGAAGGACATCGCGGCCTCTTACCCAAGGCCCGTCGACAGACGAACGAGTTTGACGAGACGCGCGACCGCCACCCCCTTGGCCGTCGGAGCCAGCCTGCCGTCTGCAATGGTCAACATCCCCGCGCCGACCAGGAGCTTCAGGCGGTTGTGCGTGAAGGTGCCGAGATCTCCGCCCTGCATGTAGGCTACGGCCCATTGCTCCCAGGTGAGGGGACGCCCGGCCTTAACGAGTGCCGTGAGCAGCGTCAGCGTAAAGCCCCAGGCGAGCAGGCTGAACAGGATGTAGAAAAACATCATCGCAGTCGCGAGCAGGAACAAGCCGCCAAGCACGTCGTCATAATGGCGTTGACCGGGAAGCGCGAGACAGGCGATCGCGTAAAGGGCCAAGATGCTGATGCAGCCGAGCCGGAAGCGGCGGCCGGATCCGCCGGTGGCGGCGATGCGCGCGTAGCACAGCAACAGCAGCGGCAGCGCGACACTGAGACCAATCGCAGCGGCTTGCGCCGGGCCCGGGAGCATGTTCATTGCGGAAAATCGTCCCGGACGCCTCTGAGGCCCAGCCAGAGCAAAAGTCTATAAAAGGTCGCATTTTTCCGGTCAAGGGAGCCCATCATCCCGCCTTGCGGACGTCACGTGGGCGTGCGAATCCTGCCGGCGATGCCGTTCCTCCGTCCGAGATGTCCCCATTGCTGCGTGCGATAGTCGTCCTCCTCGTCGTGCTATTGGCTGCGCATGCGCCGATGCTCGTGAACGATGGTCTCTTCATGGACGACTGGCTGGTGCTCAAGCCGCGTCCCGACTATTTCATCAACATCGATTTCCTGCTGAACGGCGCCGGTCATCCGATCTTTTACAGCTACGACACGTTCGCGAACTGGACGGGCGCCCCGGTTGTCGTGATGGTCTCGCTGGCGATTGCTGGAATTGTCTTCGGCGCTATATCGCTCGCCCTCACCGCAACACGTCTCGGTCTGCTCGACCGCGCCGAGGCGGTCGGTTTCGCGCTGATCGTCTGGACCTATCCCGGCTATCAGCTTTGGGCGGGCAAGGCGAACGCGGTCTACGTCTTCAGCTTCGGATTGCTATTCATCGGCGCATGGCTGTTGACGCTGGCCTTCAGTGCCCGCGGTCTGCGGCGCGTGCTGCTTCGCGTGGCCTGTGCGCTCGTGTTCCTGCTGAGCTTCGCACTCAACTCGACGATCGTGCTCTATGCCTTCGTCATGCTGGGTCTCTTCGTTGCGATTTGGCGGGGCGGGAAGGCGACGGACGGCTTCGTTCGCCGCACATGGCTCGCATCCTGGCGCTGTGCCCTGGGTTATCCGGAATTGATCCTGCTTCCGCTGATCTACTGGGGCACGCTCAATATCTGGTTCAAGCGGATCGGCGTGTACGCGCAGCACTATGATGCCCATTTCCCGACGCTCGGCGAGTTGGCGAAGGGATGGTTGGCATTCTTCATCACCGGCTACAGGGACGTCCTGGCCCACGCGTTGCGCGCGGCGATTGCCGTCCCGGGGCTGTTCATTTTGGCGGCGGTGCTCGTCGGCTTCGTCTTGCTGCTGCTGCGCGCCGACCCGAAGCCGACCACGTCCGGAACCGCGATCGCCTTGCCGCTCGTGCTCGCCCTGGTCTTGTTCCTCGCATTGTCGTCGCCCTATCTGATCGCCGGCCTGCGGCCGTCGTCGACGCATTTCTACGAGAGCCGTCATCTGCTGATGTTGGGTGTGCCGTCGGCGCTGGCGTTTCTCGCAATCAAGCGGCTGGCCGAACGTTGGACCAGTCCCAGCATCGCCTTTGCAGCCATATTCGGATCGGGCCTGATCATGTCGATCGGCATGCTGTGGAGCGACTACGTCTTCATGCAGGCGAGAACGCTGAAGCAGGAGGCCCTGACGCGCAACCTTGCCGGCCGCGCCCAGCCCGCGGCGACGGTCTATGCGCTCGATGACGGCTTTTTCGACTACCCCTCACGGCACGTGCCGTTCGGCCTCGCCGAGGTCACCGGCATGCTGCGACTTGCCTGGGGCAATCAGCCGTTCTTCGGATTTGCGCTGCGCGCCGAGCGGCCCGACATCCTGCGGGGAATGGACGAGGCGCGGACCGCTCCGGGAAGTGCATTCCATCATTTCGATCCGACGGGGCCGCAGGCGACGATTTCGTTCCAGCCGGGCCCGGGAGCCGCACCGAACCAGACCTTGGTGCGGAAGTACTATGCGTGCCGGTTCCTGGCGCGCTGCGATGTTGCAGAGTTCCTGGCTCAACTTGCGCAGGTCACATCAAGCTTGGGCCCATCGCGGGCATTCTGCCGCTCGAGGGCGCAAGCAAGGATGCCGCGCCTAGCCGCTAGCCCGCTGTTTCCAGACGGTCTCCGCAAGCGCGATGTCGGTCACTGAATCCGCGCCGGAGGCCAAGGGTACGCCTCGCGCGGCGACGTCGGAAACGAAGGCGTCGGCCTGGCGCCGGAATGCCCAGCTCTTTTCGCCCGTCAGCCGCGTGCTCTGACCATCGTGATCGACGATGACCTTCGCCTCTTGCTCGGCGAAAGGTGGCGGCAATTCCAGGGTCACCGCACCGCGCTCGAAATCGATCGTCAGCCCTTCGCGCCAGCTGCCTTCGGAGCCGTTCACGAGATCCAGTGCGCAGGCGATGCCGTCGAAGTCGAGCGTGATGCGCCCGGCACCCGAAGCCTCGATCGCGCTTTCGGCGACCGTCGGCGACGAACCGAGCAGGTAGCGCGCCAGGTTGATGATATGGCTGAAGACGTTCAGAAAATTATCGTAGCCGGGACGCGCCGCGCGCGGCATCCAGTCGGGGCCATCCTGCCAGAGTTCAATCCCGTCCGGTCGCGCTTCGCCGGTCATCACGAAATTGTCGTGCGACCGGCCGGTGTCGCCGCCGAAGCACCAGCCCTCGGCCCGGACAATGCGTCCGAGCGACTGGTCTTCGCGCAGGCGCGTCAGCACCTGCAGCGCCCGCGCCACGCCGGCATCGTGACGCTTCATGTAGCCGATGCTGTAGACGAGGTTTTGCTGCCGTGCGGCTTCGACCAGCGAACTGGCCTGGGCCGTCGTGTAG
>NZ_AJQF01000377.1:0-2754 GCF_000261705.1 Bradyrhizobium genomosp. III
GCCGCCCGCTGTTCAACGCGTCCAGGACGATCGGGCCGGTGGCACGACGCTTCGTCACGACGACGACGGCGGACACCGCGCTGTCCGCGAGGAGCTCCCGGTGCGTGCTGTAAACCCGGGGGATGCCGAACTTCTGCGCCGCGGCGGCGGCGAGGTCCGGCCGGAGATCGGCGATCGCGACGACGCGGCAGGCGGAATTGGCAGCAAAATTGGCGAGGTGGCACATCTGGCCGACCATGCCCGTTCCGATGATGCCAATGCCTGGCTTCACTGGCTACGATCCCTCAGCGCTTCCGGATCACGAGGAAATGCGCCGGCTGTCCCCAAATGTTGATGAAGGCCGGATCCGACTGGGTGAGGGCGGCGACCGCAGACGCATCCCGTCGCCCGATTGCGCCAAAGATGCGATGGAAGCTGTCGAGCGTCGCAATGATGGCGTCGATGTCGGCGGCATCGTCGGCCAGAATGTCGGTGGTCCGGATCGTCTCGCGCAGCGACGCGAGGCCGGCGACCACGCGCGTCAGGCTCTCGCCGAAGGGATCGTCGATCATGCCATCGACGTCGAGCACCAGCGCCTCGATCGAGGCCGAGATCGCCTGCACGGCATCGGCCTTGCCGACCAGATAGAGCTTTCGTCCGCCGAGGAAGCTCAGCCGGCTGCGGTCGAGATGGCGTCTGGCGCGATGCAGCTTCTCGTCGCCGGCAAGGACTTTCTTGTGCCAGTAGATGTCGAGGCTGTCGCGGTAGGCGGGCCACGCCGAATGGACGTCGAAGCCCTGTTGATGCGCCGCCGCGCACAAGGTGGCCGCGTCGAGGAAGTAGCGATGCCGGACGAAAGGATTTTCCAGCACGTCCATCAGCCAGGATTCGAAGCTGCGGGTGTGCGGAATGCTGTCCCACTTCGCCTCGAACAGCATCTTTGCCGTGTCGAGCGGAGCGCGACCGCCCAATGCCTTGCCGGCCGCATGGATCGCCTTGAGCGCGAGCTCGAAGAAGCCGCCGTAGCGCTCGTAATAGGACACGACGGCATAACCGTCCGGATTGAGCAGCCGATGGAAGATGCCGAGCCATTTTTCGCTCGGTTGCACCGTGTAGATGAAGCCCTCGGCATCGATGATGTCGAAGCGGCGCTCGCTGCGGAAGCCCTCGACGTCGGCGAGTGCGAGCTCGCGGAGACGTTGGGTCAGGCCGAAATGTGCAAAGTAGGCCTGGATTTTCGGGTGTGCATGCCGGTTCGGCTCGGCGAGCGTCATGTTCGCGCCCCAACCGGCAAACACCAGGGCGTTCTCGCCGGAATCGGGACCGAATTCGAGCACATCGGCA
This sequence comes from Bradyrhizobium genomosp. III, assembly GCF_000261705.1. Taxonomy (NCBI): domain Bacteria; kingdom Pseudomonadati; phylum Pseudomonadota; class Alphaproteobacteria; order Hyphomicrobiales; family Nitrobacteraceae; genus Bradyrhizobium; species Bradyrhizobium genomosp. III. The sequence continues at coordinate 1,324 of NZ_AJQF01000377.1, forward strand.
TCGCGGAACAGCCGCGGCGGCAGCACCAGCTTGTCCGAGAACAGCTCGCGCCGCTGGCTGGCGTAGGCCTCGAGCTCGGTGGACGATTTGAAATTCCCGAACGTCGGCAGAACATCCTGACGTTCGTAATAGTTGAAGAGCTTGTCCTCAGCCATGCCGCGACCTTAGCGCCGCCTCGAGACGATCGAGCTCGCTCCAGATGTCGTTCGGCGCGAAGATCGCAACGATCTCGAGCGGACGCTTCACGCTCTCGCGCAGCCGGCTGCTGACCTTGGCCTCGTTCTCCTCGTTCACGGCGAGAAGACAGACGAGCGGACCCGACTTGGCGGTGAGATCCTCGGGCGAACGGATCGGAATGCCGGTGCCGGGCAGGAACAGCCCCTGGCGCTCCTTCTGGTCGTCGACCGAGAGGTCGACGAGATTCGCAAGCTCGTGGGCGTTGGTGAAGGTGCAGGCGCGGCAGCCGGCGCCGTAGATGGCGATCTCGGCGCCGTTGGCGCGGGCTTTTTCGAGAATCGGGCGGAGACGCGCGCCATACTCTCTCGCACGCTGACCGAATTTCTCGCCGACGCCGGACGGCGCGGGCGGCGCCGTCACGGCGCCCTTGGCACGGCGGGCTGCGATCGCGAGGCTTCCGCCGCTGAAATTGTATTTCTTCACGGACACCGCCTCGAAGCCGTGGCGCGCCAGCAGCGCGAGCAGGGTCGGTTCGGTGAAATAGCTGACGTGCTCCTCCCAGAGGACGGAGAGGTCTCCCTCCGCTGACCCCGGGGCGAAATCAGGCACGTCGATGAACAGCAAACCGTCGTCGCTGAGGGCGATCTTGACGCAGTCGAAGAAGTTCTCGAAATCGACGATGTGCTCCAGCACCTGGCGCGATATGACGAGGTCGAACTTGCCGGACTGAGCGACAGCATCGTGGGCCATCGCCGGGCTGAGCATGTCGGCATAGACCTTGATGCCGCGCTCGCGGGCGATCTTGCCCGACACCGGATTGGGCTCGACGCCGACCATGACCTTGGTGCCGCGCTCGCGCAGCTTGTCCATGAACAGCCCGTCGTTGCATCCGATCTCGAACACGGACTGGTGCTTGGAGAATTTCGCGATGGTGTCGAGCTCGTCCGCCTGATGCGGCTCCGGCTTCCAGCTGCTGAAATTGTAGTTGAACTGCCGGTACAGAATATCTGGATCGATCGGCTTGACGATCTGGGGCAGGCCGCAATCGCCGCAGGCCAGCACCTCGAACGGAAAGCGTTCATCCTGCTCGTTTCGGCTGCGCCGAAGCCGATGCGCAATCGGCATCAGTCCGAGGTCGATGACCGGACGCAGGTTGGTCGAATGGCAAAGGCGGCAATGGTCGGTCACGGCTTTAACTCTTTGCAGGAGCAGGTCTGGAATCGGCATTCCGAGCCATTACGGCCCGCGGCTGGC
>NZ_AJQF01000378.1:0-7416 GCF_000261705.1 Bradyrhizobium genomosp. III
CACAGCGTGCACCTCAATTGATAAGTTGAGATCCCCCACGCTGTCCGCCGGCATCTTATCCGATCGTCGGACTCGCGAAAAACAGAGCCGATTCGGCAGGATTTTGCGGTGACCATTCAGGATGGGGTCCGGCTTCGCGCGAAGACTCTTTGCCGCGCCGCGGTGGAGGCGGAAGCGCGCGGCCGCTCACTTTTCGGTAGAGTCTTGCCGGGACCGCCACGCCGCAAGCGTTGCGATACCATCCCAATAGTCTTTGCCTGGACCGGTCACGCGGCTGCGGTTCCGTAGCGCGGTGATCGCTGCAACCTGTTCGTCGCTGATCGGCGCTCCCAGGCCCTTCCATGTCAGCAAGATGTAATCAGCTCCGACGTGGAGGACGTCCAGATTGCGCGGCATGCTGTCTGAATCAAAAAGCGGGCTTTGCCCATGCGCCCAGAAATCCAGCCGGTCGCTCTCTATGTAAAAGGCATTCACATTGTGGCGGCGTAGCGCGGCAATGCTGATTGGGGCGGGCCCAAGCAGGACGTCTCCATAATCGGGCAGAAACACCGGATGCAAGGTATCCACGACCCGGCCAGATGGCAGGAGAGGGGACTCGGCGCAGGTCGGCAGAAAACGCAAAGCGGAATTGACGGGGAGGATGTGCCAATCAGCAGGGACGTGACTTGAAACCTCCCGACAGCGGCGTGGATCGAGGTCGTCAAAGGACGGGGAGGTGCCAACCAGGCCGATGCGACCGGTGACAAACGCCAAGGCGCCCTGCATGCGCACGCGCGTTATCTCGCCCTGCGACCTCGCAACCACAGTCGCGACAAGGGCCGCCAAAGCGATCGTCACCATCGCAGAAGGCAGAGAGACGAGGCGAAGTTGCAACTGACGCCGCCGAAAGAGATCGGCGAGCGGCACGATGATTGAAATGGCAATGAGCGGAGTTGCGACCGATCGGAAGGCCAGCATGCGCTCCAGACTTCCATGTGAGGTGAGTGTGATCAGGCTGATGACAGCGAGCAGGCAGAGAGCGAGACCTACGACGAATGGGCCATTTCCTTGGGGGCGCCGTACTCTGAGCAAGGCTGCGCACGCGACAATGAAAGCCGGGTATGTCCAGAAGTTCGTGCCAAAGAATAGGCTCCAGAGCACCTCCCGCAGGCGGCCGAAAGCAGCCACGATGTCGCGCATCGAGAATCCTGCATATTTGATGCCCTGCGCGTTGTTTACGTAGACCATGAGCTCGATGCTCGAGATTTGACGAAAGCGCTCCACGTTGATGAGCGGCATGAACACGCCGATCGGATTGACCTCGGCGATGCCGAGATAGATCTGGTTGACCAGAAGGCTGAGAGCCGCTGTGCCAAGACCGATTGCGGCCACTCCGAGTGGCCGCACGATGCCGCGCGGGCCATGAGCGAACCAGCCGGCGCCCGCTCCCGCCATCAAGAAGGCCGTGGCGATGATCGCCGCCTGGGGGACCATGATGGCGATGGACATCACGGTTGGCACCAAGGCGCGGAAGATCACGCGGGCCTTGGTGGTGGCATAGAGCGGCCCTGCCCAACAGACGAACAGGAGGAAGGCGCCGGTCTCATAGTGAAAGCGCCCCGTCTCCAATCCGATGAAGCTCGACCACATTGCGATCAGGGCCGCGCATCCCGGCAGTATCCAGCCCGTTGTCAGCCGCACCGCCATGCGATGGACCAGAGCCGCGATGGACAGCAAGTAGACGACCGAGAGGATTTGATGAGCCGTCGGACCACCGAAGCTCACGAGCAACATGTCGGCCCCGTGGCCGCGGCCGAGCAAGAACCAGAACAGCTTTGGCTGTTCGGGGTCGAGCCAGAGGGTGTGGCGGTTCTGCAGGTCAGCGAGGAGCGGAAGATAAAGTTGCGGGATATCACCGCGCGTCGCGTCGAGCACGACGCCCTTCACCAGCAGAAGCACGACGGCCGACAAACCGATTAGTCCAACCAGCAGCCACTTCGCAGCCGTAGATGGTATCCAACGGCCACGGGATGGACGCGCAAGGTGCCAGGCGATAATGCCCGTCAAGAATGGGATGGTGATCCACGGGAAGAGCAATCCCGCCGCACCGAGGCAAACGCCAATCAAGACGCACAGAGCAGCGCCGCCGAAGAACTGCAGCACGAGCAAATCCGCGGCGTCGAGGTCGTTGCCTTCGTCGAGGCGGTTGACGAGCAGGGCCCCCATTCCGACAAACGCGATAGCCACGTAGGGAGCGAGGACAGCGAGACACAAGCTGTTCCAGGCGACCAAGGGGCCGCCGCTGAAGAACTGGACCTCGGGAGGAACCTTGATCAGTAGGCCTAAGGCCGCGATGAGGAATGGAGCCGTCATCAAGCCGGCGCGCGCGCTTGTTCGCCAGCCTCCCCAAGACCAGCGTTTACCGGAATGCATGTAGATGTCTCCGCGGAGGATCGCTTTCCGCCGTCAAATCAGCAACCCTCAGCGGCATTTGGACAACTGATCGAGAATCGCGAGGTCTCTTGGCTTGCCGTCTGGTGGCAACTGGTGCCTCACCACCTCAAAGGGCTCGACACCGTAAGCCATTCGATAAATATCCTTCGATCTCGTCCTCAGCGTCGAGATTGCCGCTGCCGTTTCCGGAGTCAATGGCTGATCACCAGCCCGCCACGTCAATAGCCAGTAATGCGGAGTCTCGGCGCGAACCGCAAAACGTCTCGCCAGTTCTTCTTTCTGGAAGAGGTCTGAGAACCCATTCAGCCAAAAATCGCAATTCTCCCTCTGGACGTAGAAGAGATTCACCCCCAACCCGCGAAGCGTTGTTTCCGCCGTATCGGCAGTCCCCAGCGCGACCTTCTTGAAATCGCGCGCGACATCGCTCTGATAGGTATGAATGACCTTGCCTCGCGTGAGGAGCGGCGAGAAATAGCATGGCACCAACGCGCGATAGCCGTTGAGAGGCAGAATGCGCTCAGACCCCGTCGATTGCTGCAGTTCGTCACAGCGCTGCCAGTCCAGGCTGACACGGGGCAACTGGCGAAGGGGGCGCCCGGTCACAAAAGCGACGGTCCCGTCGTCCCTGAAGCTCTGCCAGGGATAGGAAAGGGTTGTCCAGGCGCAGGTGATCAGGAGCGCCAGAAGGGCCACATGAGGCGCGTAGCGCCCGGGGGACCAGGTTGAGGCCAACCGCCGCACGACAACCAGCGCCCAACAGGTGATGGCCACGGTCGCCAGCGGGAATAGCGCGGTGACATGAACGGATAGCCTGATCAGGCTCGGAATATTCAGCGTCATATCCAGAAGTCGGACGCTGGCTACGTAGGCGATGATGATCAAGAGCCCCGCAGCATTGAACGACATTCGCGACTTCGAGGCGCCGGAGCGATCCGGAAACAGCTTCGAGTCGATGTAAGCCACGGTGCAAGTTGCCGCCGCGAGAGCAATGGCAACGAGGAGAACGGACCTGACCTGCTTGAAGAAGGCGAACAACCCCGCCTTGCTGAGGAAGTCGCTGACCTCCAGCGACTGCGCCAGCACGAAATAGTCGAGAATATCGAGGCTTCCGAATTGTGAGAAACGCTCGACCGATGCGGCGCCCCGGAACAGCGAATACGGGTTGGTGGCCGGGATTCCGAGGTAGAGATAATTGACGGAGAAGGCCAATATGCACCCGGCGATCGCTCCGACCCCGAGCAGCACGCCGGTCATGACGCCAGACAGGTCGCGCTGAAGCGCCTTGGTGAGCACTCCCAACGCCGAGATCAAAAAGACGAACGCGGCGTAGAGCGGATAGGAAGCCGCGACGGCAAAGGCGCAAATGCCGGCGGCGAGCCTGTCTCGACTTTGGGAAGAGCGGATGACGACCAGCAGGAAATAGACGAAGAATGCCGCTGTCTGAAGGTGGTACTTTCCAAACTCCATGATGTGGAGGCCGGGTGTAACGGTCGGCACCGTCCTCGGCCAAGCAAGCCCGAGAATTGCCAGGCCGAGCGCGATCGGGATCGCAGCCTCTTCGCATCGGCGTCCGAAAGCCTGGAATGGAAGAACGAGGCGGGCGAGTTCGAAAATGACAGCGCTGATCCCGACGAAATAGAGAAACGAAACGATCTGGGCGACGTGGGGCGGCAGGAACGTCGCCAGCAACAGGTGCAGCCCGTTTCCGTGACCGATCTCGAAGTCGGAGAAGATGGGATTGTCGGCCGCAAGCCAGATGCTGTGATTTCTCGCGACCTCCGCCAGATACGGGGCGTAGAGCTGTTGAACGTCGGTCGAAATGACATCGGGTATGATGGCGCGGTCGAGGAACACCGTCGCCAGAAGCCAAAGACCCAGCAGCGATGTTGCGATCAGCGGCAAGGTCACCGCGGGTTTCTGCGGCTTCCGAAAGCTGCGGCTGTCCCACAGCAGCACCGCGATCGCAAATCCGAGAACGATTTGTGGGTACAGGATGGAAAGAGCGCCTAGCCCAAATCCCGTCAAGATGAGCGTGGCCGCGCCGACGAAGAACTCGTCGACGCGCTGAGTGGGTTCGTGCCTGATGAGCGAGAACGTCAGGCGGCCGGTCGCCATGATGAACCAGCCGAGATACGGCGTCAGGACGATCCAGGCGAGGACGTAAAATCGCGTTGTCCAGCCACCGTCAAATAGCAGCGTTCGATAAGTGCCGTCGCGGTTCAGGCACCAGATGGAAAGAGCGGCCGGCGCGAAAATGAGCGCGCGCCACGACCATCTCTCGACGATGGTACGAAAACGCACCTCGGCAGATGTCATCGCATGGTCTTGTCCGGCGTTGCCCATGCTAGACCGGCGCTGCATCGGTTCGTTCGGCGATGGCCCGCGCCTCCTCAGGGCTGAAGCCGGTGCGCTCGGGCGCGATCAGCCATACCAGCCCGCCGAACAGCCCGACGATCAGGCCGCCAAGACCCAGCAGGACCGATATCGCGAGCGCCTTGTCGGATGCGATCCCGGCGAGGCCAAGCGCAGCGACCATCGCGCCTTCGCGCACGCCCCAGCCTCCGATCGAGATGGGGACCGCGGAAGACAGGATGACGAGCGGGACCAGCACGAAGGCGTCAAGTGCGGTGAGGGGCGCCTCCAGTCCGATCGCGAGGACATAGCAGGTCGCAACGGTGATCAGGTGGACGACAATGGCTGATACGATCAACATTGCCCGCCCTCCGGCCGCCAGCAACGGAGCCCTGACCAGCATCGCGAATTGCACGATCCTGGCCGGCACGGTCGCGATCAAGCGTGGCGGCCACCGGTCCAGCGTCGCCAGGGCGATTGCGCCGAGGCATGCAGCCGCCAGAACGGTCACGATCGCGAAAAGGAGTGAGTTGTCGTGGACGCGAGGCAGCAGGAACGGCATTCCCGCCAGGACGATGAGACCGAGCGCCAGCAGCGCCAGGAAGCGATCGGCCACGATGCTGCCGATCGTCTGCGACCATTGCACGCCATTCCGCCGCAGCATCCAGATCCGGACCGCGTCACCGCCCGCGGGTAGCACCTGATTGAAAAAGGTGCTGATGATCAGAATGCGCCAGCCGGCCAGCCATCTCAGGGGCACGCTCATGGCGCGGAGGATCAGGATCCAGCGGTGGCAGAGAATGAAGGTCTGGGCGAACAGCAGCAACACAGCAAGCGCCAGCATGTTCAAGTTGACGGCGAGAAGATCGGCTTTCAGGGACGACAAGTCCTGGCTGCGCAAGAGCAATACCAGGATCCCGATCGACACCGCGAACTTGACCAGGGTAACCAGTGCTTTTGCAGGCGGCTTCATCGTCTGGTTTCGTCCTCGATCATTCACGGCGGGATCGTCGAGCAGCGATAGGGGTCGAAATTTACCGTCTCGCCAGATGCTCCACGGCGAGCGCACCAATCCGCGTGACGTAGTCGTGGACCTCGGCAGCGTCGCCGCCATCCGGGGCCCAGTCGGGAAATGCCGTGCGTGAGGGATCGAACGGGCCGGCGGTGGTTTCGTGGAACACCAGCCATTCCGAGGTGATCAGGATCGAGTGGAAGACCTTTTCGGGCATCCGGTAATAGCAGCGCTTGCCCTGGCCGTAGGGCGCCATCTCGAGGACGTCGCGAATGCGGCCGTCATCCTCGAAGATCACGACCTGCGCAGTGCCCTCGATCACGTGAAACGATTCAGGTTTGCCAAAATGCTTGTGGGGCCGGACATAGGCCTCGCGATGATGCACGATCAGCATCTCGTGCAGGCTGGACGCGGGATCGGGGTGCGTGCACAGCCGGCTGCGCAGACGCGGGTTGCCGGCGGCGATGCGTTTCAGCTCCGCGATCGTGGCGTCATCCGCCGTGACGATGGCGTCGTCCGAATAATACACTTCCGGATTTTGCGCGCGTAGCGACGTCGGCCGGCGCAGGCCGGCTTCATTCGAAGAAGATGAACCCATGGTCGCCCCGATAGCCGCATTTGTCGTAGATCCACGCCCAGGTTTCCGGGCCGTGGAAGCTCAGGCAGGTGAGCTGCCAGTAGAGGAGATTCGCCTTCTCGCGCTCGTTGCGGAACGATTCCACCATCAGATATTTCGAGGTGCCGCGCCCGACGCGCTCGATCTCCGACACCGCGCGGAACACGTCCTCGAGCGGAAGGTTGTGCAGCACGCCGAGCGACACCACGAGGTCGAAGCTGTGATCGGGGTAGGGGAGCTCGACGGCGCTGCCGACCTTCAGCAGCGGCCGCACCTCCTCCTTGGCGTTGGCGATGCCGTAGTCGGAGATGTCGATGCCGGCGATCCTGAGGTCGGGGACAAGCTGGCTGAACTCGTAGAGCAAATAGCCCTTGCCGCAGCCGACGTCGAGCACGCTCATGCCGGGCTTGATGCCGTAGCGATCGATCAGGGTCTGGGCGAGCGGGCGCCAGCGTCCGTCATAACGATAGCCGCCATAGCCGTAGCGCCGGTCGCCGTCCCAGTAGTCCTGCCCCCATTGCCGCGCGACGGTGGCGGATTCTGCCTTGTCGTGCTCGACCACGCGCTGAACGTAGTTCCGCCTGGTCGATGCGTGCATCGGTTGGAGCAGGTTGATCTCGCTCATGGGGCCCAACCGGTCCGCGGCATCGTCACAGGATGGTGGCGTATTTATTGACCAGCAGGATGTCCTCGACGGCCTGGATGTCCTTCTGCGACGACAGCGTGATCTCCTCGACGGCGGCGTGGAGGTCGCAGCCCTCGCGCAGCACGCGGTCGTAGATCTCCCGTCGCCGTGCCTCGTCGGGCGGCAGCATGAAGATGCTGTAGAGGATCAGGCCATCCAGGCGGGGCAACTCGTCCAGGATGTCCTCGAGCACCATGTAGCTGCCGGGCATGATGTGCTCGACGGCGCTGAGCAGAAATTGCAGGTTCTTGCGCCGCGCGTAGTCGCGGATCACGATGTTCTGGACGTGCTGCGGGGTGCGGCTGCCGTTCAGCGGCC
>NZ_AJQF01000379.1:0-69652 GCF_000261705.1 Bradyrhizobium genomosp. III
CCGGCTCGCTCAGCCATGGAAGCCCCCTGGGAGCTTGTATTGCATGCCGACCCGCGTCGCCGGGCGCAGCAGGATCGGTTCGAAGAACTCGCCGAAGCGCTTATCCGCGTAGGGGGACATGATGCTCTTGAAGCGGCAGTTCATGCTCCAGCGCGTGCCGGGCTCCTCGTTGACGCGATTGCCGTGCATCAGGGTCTGGTTGAACAGCATCACGTGACCGTAGGGGATCTCGATGAAGGTCGCGTGCGGCTTGATCGTCTTGTACAGCTCCTCGGCGCTGCGCAGGCTTGCCATCCGGTCCTGCATATCGCCGTTCAGCGACGGCGGCAGCAGATACATCGCCTTGGTGTGGTGGACGTCCACCAGCGGCACCCACACCACGACCTCGAACGGCGAGTCGCCCGACCAGACATCGGAATGGGTGGCGAGCAGCGAAGAATCGTCGCCGGGCATCTGGATGCTGAGATTGACGCGGCGCTGCATGCAGAGCTCGTTGCCGACGATGGTCTCGATCGTCGAACGCGCCAGGCGGAAATAAGTCGGCCGGAACCACGGCTCGGCGTTGAGGCCGTTGAAGACGTGCAGCCGCAGGCCGTTGAGATCGTCCACGCTCACCCGGGTGTGGATGCTGTCCAGCATCGCATAGGGATCGTTGCTGTGCGGCAGCTTGAGATAGTCCGCCGCGAGTTCAGCGGCGCGCCGCTGGATGCGGTCGAGGCCTGCGCGATCGTCGGCCGGCGTGGTGACGAAGCCGTTGTCGATGAAGCGCTGCGCCAGCGCCTGCTCATCGGCCTGAAGGAAGTCCGTATCCGTCATGCAAAATACTCCCGGGCGGTCGCGCAGATATAGCTGATATCGGCGGCCGACAGGAACTGGTTGATGGGAAGCGTGAGGATCTGGTCTGCCTGCCGCTCGGTCACCGGGAACGCGCCGCGGCCTTGACCCAGATGCGCCGCCGCCGGCTGCAAATGGATCGGGACCGGATAATGGATCGCGGTCTCGATGCCCTTGTCGGCCAGATATGTCTGGAAGTCGTTGCGGCGGTCGGTCTGCACCACGAAGGTGTGGAAGGTGTTGAACTCGATGTTGCGGCAGGGCGGAATGAACAGAGGAAGCCCTGCGAGCTCGGCGCGGTATTGCGCGGCGTTGCGCCGCCGACGCTCGATCACGGAGGGCAGGTGACGCAGGCGAATGCGCAGCACCTCGGCCTGCAGCGTGTCGAGCCGTGATACGATGCCCCACTCCTGGACGTCACTGCGGTTGATGAGGCCGTGATTGCGCAGCCGGCGGATTCTTGCGGCGAGCTCGGCGTCGGCAGTGACGAGGAAGCCGGCATCGCCCGCGGCGTTGAGATTCTTCAAGGGGTGGGCGGAGAAGCAACCGAACGTGCCGATGGTGCCGCTCATCCGCCCGTCATAGGTCGAGCCGACCGCCTGGGCGCTGTCCTCGATCACGGCGAGCGCGTGCTTGTCCGCGATCGCCATCAGCGGGGTCATGTCGGCCATGCGCCCGGTCAGGTGTACCGGCATGATCGCCTTGGTGCGCGGCGTGACGGCCGCCTCGACCGCGGCCGGATCGATGTTCTGGTCCGGCAGCACGTCCGCAAAGACAGGCGTGGCGCCGACCGCGATGATCGCGGCGGTCGAGGCCACGAACGAATTCGGCGGGGTGATCACCTCGTCGCCGGGACCGATGTCGAGCGCCCGCAAGGAAAGGATCAGCGCGTCGGTGCCGGAATTCAGCGTCACGACATGGGGCGAGCCGAGATAGGCGGACAATTCCTCCTCGAGCTTTCCGACCGCCGCCCCGCCGATGAAATCGCCGCGCTGGAATACGCCTTCCACCGCCTGCATGATCTCGGTGCGCTCTTCCTCGAACTGGGCGGGAAGATTGACGTAACCGATGCGCCGGCGGCCGGTGTCAGCGTCCATGGCAGAACTTCCTGACGGTCTCGATGACGCGGTCCTGCTGTGCGCGCGTCAGATGCTGGTCGACGGGGAAGCTGATGACTTCCTTGGCGTGGCGATCGGTGACCGGGAAGGTGCCGGGCGCGTAGCCGAGATGCTTGAGGCCTTCCTGCTGATACAGCGGGATCGGATAGTGGATCTTGGCCTCGATGCCGTTGTCCAGGCAGTATTGGTAGAGCTCGTCGCGGCGTTCGGCGAACACCATGTAGAGATGGTAGACGTGCTTCACGTTGGGCCGGCGCGGCGGAACGCGCAGGCCGGGCAGGCCGGCAAGGCCCGCGTCGTAATAGGCCGCGTTCTCGATTCGGCGCCGCGTGATCTCGCTGGTCTGGCCGATCAGCCAGTTGCCGACGACGGCCTGCAGGGAATCGAGCCGCGAATTGCAGCCGAGGATCGCGATCTCGTCGCGGTTCTTCATGCCGTGGTTGCGGATCAGGCGGAGCTTCTCGTTCATGCCGTCGTCATTGGTGACGACGACGCCGGCATCGCCCCAGACGTTGAGGTTCTTGAGCGGATGCAGGGAGAAGCCGGCGGCGATGCCGTGGGTGCCGGAGCGCTTTCCCGCAAACTCCGAGAGGATGCCCTGGCAGGCGTCCTCGACGACGGGAAGGTTATGGCGCTGCGCGATCGCCATCAGCTTGCCCATGTCGGTGACCTCGCCGGTCAACTGAACCGGCATGATCGCCTTGGTCTTCTTGGTGATGGCGGCTTCGACCTGGTCGACGTTCATGCAGAAGGAATCGTCGCAGTCGACCAGCACCGGGGTGGCGCCGGTTTCCGCGATCGCGCCGACGGTGGCGATGAAGGTGTTGGCGGCGGTGATGACCTCGTCGCCATGGCCGATGCCGAGCGCCTTGAGCGGCAGCTTGAGTGCGTCGGTGCCGGATCCGACGCCGATGGCGTGACGCACGCCGATCAGTTCGGCAAAGCGCTTCTCGAATTCGGCGACGGGCTTGCCAAGGGTGAAGTCACCGGTCGCGACCAGCCGGCCGATCTCGGCCAGGATCGGGGCGGGGTCGGAGAATTGCTCGAGCAGATAGGAATATCGAACGTCGTACATGTGACCCGTCAGGTGGAATGGAGTTGAGGAGCGGAGGTGCGCGACGCCGCGAGCGCGTGCTCGATCGAGGTCGCAATGGCGTTGGGCGCGAGGCCGTGCTTCTTCAGCAGCGAGTCCTGCGAGCCGTAATTGTGCATGAAGCGGTCCGGCAGCGACAGCCGCAGCATCGCGGGCAGGCCGGAGCCGAGCTTGTCGATCAGCGTCTCCGCAACCGCACTGCCGAGGCCGCCGGAGGGCACGTGCTCCTCCAGCGTTGCCACGAGCTTGATGCCGCGGATCGCTTGCAGTAGCGCTTCGGTGTCGAGCGGCTTCACCGTATGCATATGCAGGATGCCGGCGCGAATGCCTTGCGCGGCCAGCAGGTCGGCTGCGGCGATGGCGCGCTGGAGCATGATGCCGGTGGTCACCATGAGGACGTCGCCCGGCGGGCGCATCAGGATGGCCTTGCCGATCTCGAAGCCGTGCTCGGCCTTCGAGACGATGGCATCACCGCCCTTGCCGAGCCGGATGTAGATTGGTCCGGTCCAGTCGAGCGTCTTGTCCATCATGCGCGCGGCCTCGTCGGCGTCGCATGGGCAGACCACCGTCATGTTCGGCAGCGCCCTCATGATGGCGATGTCCTCGATCGCCTGGTGGGTGGGGCCGAGCGGCGCGTAGACGAGCCCGCCGCCATTGGCGATCAGCCGCACCGGCAGATTGTGCAAACAGAGATCGACGGCCACCTGCTCGTAGCAGCGGCGGGTGAGGAAGGTCGCGATGGTATTGACGTAAGGCACGAAGCCTTCCATCGCGAGGCCGGCCGACATGCCGATGATGTGCGCTTCCGAAATGCCCTCGATCAGATGGCGCTTGGGAAACTCCTTGCTCATCGCACGCAGCGTGCCGGCGCCGGGATCGGAGCCGATGTAAAGCACACGCTCGTCGCGCGCGGCGAGCTTGTGGACCATGTTCATCGCGGTGTTGCGCATGGGGAGCCGATCAAAAATCGCCGACGGCGACGCGGATGGCGTCGAGCTCACTGTCGGACAGCTTGTTCTTGTGATGCCAATCGGCGTTGGATTCTGCGGGCGGCAGACCCTTGCCCTTGACGGTATGGCAGATCACCGCGGTGGGCTTGCCCGGTACGGCCGGGACCTGCTTCAGGACGGTGCGCAGGGCGCCGACGTCGTGGCCGTTGAGCTCCTGCACGGCAAAGCCGAAGCTGCGCCATTTGTCCGCAAGCGGCTCCAGCGGCAGCACGTAGTCGGTGGGGCCGTAGCTCTGAAGCTTGTTGTAGTCGATCATCGCGACGAGGTTGTCGAGCCCGTGCTTGGCCGCGCCCATGGCGGCCTCCCACACCGATCCTTCGTTGATCTCGCCGTCGCCGAGCAGCACGAAGGTCCGGTAATTGCGCTCGCGCATGCGGGCGGCGAGCGCAAGGCCGACGCCGATCGACAGGCCGTGTCCGAGCGCGCCGGTCGACGCCTCGACACCCGGCACCATGCCGTATTCGGGATGTCCGCCCAAGATACTGTCGGAGCCGCAAAAGCCGTCGAGCTCCGACAGCGGGAAGAAGCCGCGATCGGCGAGCAGCGCGTAGAGCGCCAGGCACCCGTGCCCCTTGCTGAGGATCGCGCGGTCGCGTTCCGGATCGCGCGGGTTGTTCGGATCGATCCGCAGGATGTCGTCGTAGAGCACGCGGACCATTTCGATCAGCGACAGGGCCGGACCGACATGGCCGCGTCCTGCGGAGCGAACAGAACCAAGGACCAGGCGGCGCAAATAGAGACTGCGCTCGTCCAGCGTGCAGGTGAGGGCGGCTTCAGCGTGGGGTGAGATCTGGATCACGTTGGCAAATCGTTTGATGAAGCCGGCGTGCTTTGTCGAGCTGACCGGCAAGGCGGACCGTCAGATCGCCACCTTGCGCAGCCAAGGCGCGCCGGGAGCGGCTTTCGGGCAAATAGGCATTCAGGACAATCAGGCACCAGATCGCCCCGAACACAGGATACAGTACGTCACGGCGGATCGCAAACGCGTCATCCCTAGCCGCAAAGGCTTGCGTGAGGCGTTCGATGAGGCGATTCGCGCTTGTTGCGGGCAGATCGCTGCCGGGGTGGATCGCGGTATCGGACAGCAGTTTGACCGGATCGTCCCAGCCGAAATATTCGAAGTCGATGAAGCGCAGGCGGCCGTCTTCGCCGCGCAGCGCGTTGTGCAGTCCGAAATCGGACGGGCTCAATGCGCGATGCGCGGGCAGAAGGTCCGCTGCGGGATCCCGCCCCAGTTCCGCATAACGTTGGCGGAGCCTTTGGATGGCGACGGCCGTGCTGGGAACCAGGCTGCCGTCGATGAACGTACGCAGCTCGGGGTGATCCTGCGACTCGCGCGTCAACCCGTCGAGGCGCTGCTCGTACTGGGCGATGGCTTCCTCGGGTGAAAAGATGCTGGCTGACGCATTGCGCAAGGTCTGCGCACCTTCGGCGTCGCGCAGCTTCTGCAATTCGATCAGGAAATCGGCCAGCTGGTCGGCATCGTCGTCCCGGGGACGCAGCACCGCCGCGTCACCGTCGAACCATTGATACAGCGCGCAGAACGCATCCGCGTCCTTTGCAATCGGCCGCGGCGTCGATGTAATCCCATGGCGCGACAGAAACGTCAGCGCGTCATATTCCTGTCCCAGCCGGTCGCGCCCGTCGGACGGATAATGCTTGAGGGCGAGGGGTGGACCCTCCGCCATCTCCAGCCGAAACACCCTGTTGTTGCCGCCGGACCGCGCCGGGTGGGCGGCCGCGACCGTTGCTCCGGCAAGGCGGCTGCCGATCGAGATCGCATCCGCTGCGCTGATGTCGGGCTCGCTCATGCCGCAAACACCTCGTCGCGGATGCCGGCCCATGTCGCGATCGGCGTGCAATGTTCGGGGTGCGGGGACTGCGAACGCGTGAACAGGATCGATCGCGTGTCCTTCGGGAAATGCGGCTGCTCGAAGACCTCGACGAGATCGTCGATGAAGATGTCCAGCTCCAGGCTCGCGAGCCTGTCGACCTTGGCCGCCATCGTGTCCTCGAAATAAACATCGCCGCTGGCCACTGCCGCCTCCGCAGCGTCGATGAGGCCGGCGCCACGCAGCCAGCCGCGTGCGGCCTCGCGCAGGTCGGTATGGTCGGGGTCCTGATGACCGAATCGGGTCTTGTGGCTGACGATGTACACCCTGGCGCCGGCCTGTCTGCACGCCGCGAGGAATTCGCGCACGCCCGGATAGATTTCGGCGCCGCCAATGCCCTTGCCGTAGACGAAGCCTTGCAGGCCTTGCCAGGCGAGCTCGCCACCCGTGCGGGATCGCAAGAGATCCCGCACATCGTTCTTCAGCCCCTCCCAGCCCTCCGGCACCAGGTCGCGCTGACGCGCCGCGGCGGCAAAGACCTTGTCGTAGCAGATGATCGTGTTGTCGAAATCGATGCCGATCCGCACGCCGCTCACTTCAGGCTGATGTTCTGCATCATCTTGATGTTGAAATACCGGGGATCGTTGAGCGAGTTCGGCAGGCGGCCGGACCTGAAGGCGTCCACGAGGCCGGACACGGCCTGCTCGATCGTGTGCGTCGGTGCAAATCCGAGTTCGCGGCGGATCTTCTCCGAGGAGACGTGGTAGGAGCGCAGATCGTCGGTCGGCTCGACGGCGACCTCGACGTTGTTTCCGACCACCGATTTGACGATGTCGGCGATCTTCATCAGCGAGTGGTTCTCGTAGCCGATATTGTAGGTCTTGCCGTCGATCTTCGCGTCATCCTGCTGCAGCAGGAACAGATAGGCCGCCGACATGTCCTCGATGTGCAGATTGGGCCGCTTCTGCGTTCCGCCGAACACGCGGATGCGGCCGGTGTTGACCGCGAGGTTGGTCAGGATGTTGACCACGACGTCGAGCCGCTGCCGCGGTGCATAGCCGCAGACGGTGGCGGGACGAACCGTGCAGGTGACGAAGCCGGCCGCGGCCTCTTCGGCGAGGTCGGTCTCGCACATCGCCTTGAACTTGGAGTAGTCCGTGAGCGGCTCGCAGGACAGTTCCTCGGTCACCTCGGCCTCGTCCTTGATGCCGTAGACGCTCGAGGAGGAGGCGTAGATGAAGCGCTTGATGCCGGCCTTCTTCGCGGCGCGCACCATCGGACGGAAGCAGTCGTAGTTGATGGACTTGCCGAGCCCCGGATCGAGCTCGAACGAGGGATCGTTGGAGATGCAGGCGAGGTGGATCACCGCATTGTTGCCGCGCAGGGCCTCGTTGATCGCGGCCTCATCGCGGATGTCGCCCTTGATCAGGCGAAGGTTCGGATTGTTGCGAACCGCGTCGAAGACGGATTCGCCATACATGAACAGGTCGAGCACCGTGACCTTGTGGCCCGCTGCCAGCAACTGGGGAACCAGCACGCTGCCGACATAGCCGGCGCCGCCGGTGACCATCACGTTCCATTTCTGATCAATCACTGTCGTTCTCCAGATTTCCGGTTCGCGTTACTTCAACAACGCGGTGACGAATTTGACCAGCGGCGCCTTTTCGACCGAGTTGCGGTGACCGACGATGCCGACCTTGATCGCGCCTGCCGCGTTGCCGATGAAGGCGACGTCCTCGATATTGCCGCCGGCCGCCACCAGCGGCGCCGTGATCGTCAGGAAGGCATCGCCGGCGCCGACCGTGTCGACGACGGTCTTGGTGAAAGCGGGCACGCGCGCGACGCCGGTCTTCGACGAGAAGGGGTAGCAGCCGAAGGAGCCGTGCGTGATGATCATGTTGTCGCAATCGATCTTGCCGTGCAGGCGATTCTCGATCACCGACGCGATGTCGCTGAACTTGTCGGTCGCGGCCAGCCGCGCTTCCGGCGCGTCGATGCAGACGTAGTCGGCCCGCGGATATTTCGTGATCAGATTGTAGCCGTGGTTTCCGCTGTTGCTCTGGGCGTTGACCGCCAGGAACTTGGAGTTCGCGATGAGCGTGTCGATGGTGCTGGACGCGATCATGCCGTGACCGAAATCGGTGACGATCACCACGTCTCCGCCACGAACGCGCTCGGCGGTGATTCGGTCGATCTCCTTGCGCTCGGCCTCGTCGAGCGGCGTGTCGTCCATGGTGTAGACTTCGAAGAGCTTGTGCAGATAGCCCATCTCGACGTACCGCAATTTGCGGGTCGTCGGTCGGCCCTGAATGCGGATCGGCGTCAGCGTGACATTCGGGCGGACATGCGCGCGAATGAACTCCTCGGGGTAGTCGTTGCCGCCCAGCGTCGTGACGATCTCCACCGACTTGCAGAAGCTCGCCACGTGATTGGCCGCGGCAATGACGCCGCCGGCAAATTGCTCGCCATTCTTGAGCAGAGTGGCGACAATGTTCTCCTTCGAAGCCTTCCCGAGCGCCGTGACGTACTGGTATTCGTCGATGATGGTATCGCCGACCAGCACGACGTGCATGTCCTGGATCTTGTCGATCAGCTTCAGCAGGCGTTCGGCGCCGCCACCTTCGCGTACCTTCTGGAGGTAGTCGCGCAGGGGGGGATCGTAGATGTCGAAATAGCGGTTCAGCAGCGACGACGAGCTGAAGGTGACGTCGCGCGTGAAGACGATCCGTCCGCCATGACGTTCGACGGCCTCGCGCTCGGTGGCGATCTTGCCGGTGACGTCATCCTCGGGATTCTCGTAGTCCGAGCCCTTCACGTAGGTGTCGGGGCGCACGGTATCGAGGACCGGCTCGGCGCTGGAGGTCCGGTTGATGCCGACCCAGTCGACCGTGCCGAGCGCGGCCAGCATCTCGGCGCGCATGTTTTCCGGAAAGATCGGCCGTCCCGGGCCCTTGTTGACGAAACGGTCGGCGGTGATGGTCACGATGACCACGTCGGCCTCGTTGCGCGCCGCCAGGATGTGCCGGACGTGGCCGAGATGCACCAGATCGAACACGCCGTGGCAGAGCGCGACGGTCAGGCCCTTGGCCTGCGCGGCGCGAGCAATCTCGCCCAGTTCCTCGATCGTCCTGATCTTGTCGTGCGGTGCCGGATGGCCGGTCGGCTTGTCTGTCGCAGCATTACCCATGTGGATTACCCAAAGCGCCGGCAGGTCTCAGATGGCCGGCCTGAAATGATCGACTCGCAGCAACGATATCCGGCGAGCCTGTTCAAGAGCTTGCCTTCTGCGGTGAGCCGTCGTCGTCACCGAGATATTTGAACCAGTCCTTGGTGGCGTCGGCGATCTTGTCGACCGTCCACAAGGGCGCGTCCTTGTACTGATCCATCGACTTCAGCATCGTCGCGACGCCGTCCTCGAATTTCACCTTCGGCGTCCAGTTCAGGACCCGTTTGATTTTGGTGATGTCGGCGTAGGTGCAATCGGGCTCGCCCGGACGCTTGGGAATATGGACCTTGTCGCCGCCGAGAAGCTCGACCAGCCGGTTGACGCTGTAGGTGTTGTCCGAGCCGACGTTGAATATCTCGTGCGAGACATCGGAGCGCGCGGCGGTGACGAAGGCGTCCGCGACGTCGCTGACGAAGGTGAAATCGCGCGTCTGCTCGCCGTCGCCGACCACCGTGAAGGGCTTTCCGGCAAGCTTCTGCGCCATGAACACCCCGAACACGGCGCCGTAGGTGCCGGTGGTGCGATGGCGCGGCCCGTACACGTTGAACAGGCGCAGCGCGACCGCAGGCAGTTTGTAGACCTGGCACCAGTGCATGACGCACTGCTCGCCGAGATTCTTGGTAAGCGCGTAGGGATACATCGGCCGGATCTCGGCGCTCTCCGGCGTCGGATAGACGTCGGGAATGCCGTAACAGGACGACGAGGCGGCGTAGACGAAGCGCTTGGCGCCCGCGTGCCGCGCCGCTTCGAGGACGTTGACCGTGCCGTCGACATTGGCGCGATGATACGGGATCGGGGACTCGATCGAGGGAACGATGTCGGCCAGCGCCGCCAGATGGAAGACCCAGTCGATACCGTGGAAATACGGCTTGATCGACTCGAGATCGGTGACGTCGGCCCGGACGACTTTCAACTGGCTCGAACCGGCGCGTGCGGCCAGATTTTCGGGGCGACCGATCACGAAATTATCGAGCGCGATGACCTCGTGGCCGTCGTCGAGGAGACGATCGACGAGGTGACTTCCAATGAAGCCGGCGCCGCCAGTAACGATGCATTTCATGAGGAACATCCGTGACGCGAATGCCCAGCGAAACAGGCCCGCCAATGTTGAGTGAAACCCGAAAGCCGACTACCAGCCGCTCGCCGACTTTGCAAGTATTATACCTTTGCAATCCTTGGTAATAGCCGGTATCACCCGGTCATGTTGCAATCGAGCCGCCAGCCCATGCCCGCCGTGTCCGTCGATCCCGATCACAAGGCTTTCCTTGACGATTACGTGGGGCGCCTCCACCGCGCGACGGCGATCGACGACGGCGCTTTCGCCGCAATCTCCGCCACCCGCGCCACATGGTTGCGCGCGCGCGAGCAGGGCGGCCGCGTCATCTTCATCGGCAATGGCGGCTCGGCCGGCATCGCTTCGCATCTGGCGATCGATCTGGCGAAGAACGCATCGGTGCCTGCGCTCTGCTTCAGCGACGCGAGCATGATGTCGTGCCTTGCCAACGATTACGGATTCGAGGACTGGATCGCGCACGCCGTGCGGCTGAGCGCGCGTGCCGGCGACTGCCTCGTCGCGATCAGCTCCTCGGGGCGCTCGAAGAACATTCTCAACGCGGTTGCGCAGGCGCGGACGATGAAGCTCGATGTGATCACGCTGTCGGGCATGAATGCGGACAATCCGCTGCGCAATCTCGGCGACGTCAATTTCTTCGTCGATAGCCGCAGCTACAACATTGTCGAGACCACGCACCAGTTCTGGATGATGGCCGCGATCGATCTCGTGATCGGTCGCGCGGAATATCCGGCATCCTGAGGCGGGCATCCGATGCAGTCGCGGTTCAAACAGGCGGCCCTGTTTTCGGTAAAGCTGCTGCTGTCGATTGCCGTCCTGGTCTACATCGCGCGCGGTCTCGATCTGCAGCGGTTGCGCAGCCATCTCGTCTCGGTCGATCCTTTGCTGTTCGTCCTGGCGCTGGCGCTGATCTTCTTCCAGACCTTCGTGCTCAACGGCCGGTGGGAGCTGATCATGCGCGCGCTCGGCGTGTCGCTGGACTGGCTCGCGGGCTGGCGGATCCTCATGATCAGCCTCTGGTTCAATCAGGTGTTGCCGTCCTCGGTCGGCGGTGATGCGGTGCGGATGTGGCTGCTGCGCCAGCGCGGCGTGCAGTGGCCGGAGGCGGTCAAGGGCGTTGCAGCCGACCGTTTCACGGCATTGATCGGGCTGATCGCGCTGATGGTGGCCGGATTGCCGTTCCTGTTGTCGCGCGTGTCCGATCAGGCCGCGATCCTGGCCATCGGCGGGCTGACGCTGGCCGGCGTCGCTGGCACCGTGGTTCTGTTGACGCTCGACCGTCTGCCCAAGCGCCTCACCGCCCATCCGGCGATCGCAAGCTTCGTCCGGTTCGGAGCGCTGGTCAGGTTTCTCCTGCTGCAGTCCGAGCGCCGTGCTTTGCTGTTCGGGTCGGCGCTGCTCATCCATCTCGTGACCGCGGCGGCTTGCTTCGCCCTGGCGCGCGGTGTCGGAGCACAGCTTTCGGTGGTGGACGCCGGCATCCTGATTCCGCCCGTGGTGCTGTTGACGGCGGTCCCGATCTCGATCAGCGGGTGGGGTGTTCGCGAGGGGGCGATGGTCGCCTGCCTCGGTCTGGCGGGTGTCCCTTCCGAGGAGGCGCTGTCGGTTTCGCTGCTGCTGGGCGCCATCAGCGTGATCATCGGGCTCGTCGGCGGAGCGATCTGGCTGGCAAGTCCGGAGCGCGGATCGTATTCAGCGGACAAGGCCGCCAAGGCGGCGGAGGAAGCCCCCAGCTACGACGGGCTGGGCAAGGAAGTCTCGAGCCACCCATGACCCGCTTGAGTCCGTTGCTGGCGGTCTGGTCTTCACGGGGTGGGATTGCCTCACCCGATCGCGTATCTCATTTTTCGGTTCCACGATGAAAAATCTGTTCTACGTCCGCCACACCTGCCGCCTCTGTCATTCGGACAAGCAGGAGCTTGTCGTCCCGATGGCAGGCATGCCGATCGGCACGCCGAACTTCCAGGTCCCGGACGCCAGCGTCGACGATCCCGTGTTCCGCGCTGCGGTGCCGATGGCGCTGCATCTGTGCAGGGATTGCGGTCATCTCCAGATTCTCCATGTTGGTAATCCCGAGATCCAGTACCGCAACTACGTCTACACCACTTCGCTCTCGCTCGGTCTGCGCGAGCACTTCGCCGGCTACGCCAACGACGTCGTCAGCCGCTTCGGTGTCGCGCCCGGCTCGCTGGTCGTCGAACTCGGCAGCAACGATGGATCGCTGCTCGGCTTCTTCAAAGAGCGCGGCATGCGGGTGTTGGGTGTCGATCCCGCTGTGGACATCGCGAAGCGCGCGACGGAAGCGGGGATCGAGACCATCGGCGACTTCTTCACCGATGCCATTGGTCACCGCATCCTGCAGAGCCACGGTGCGGCGAGCGTCGTGATCGCCAACAACATGATCGCCAATGTCGACAATCTCGATCCGCTGGTGATCGGGGTTCGCGACGTGCTCGCGCCGGACGGATTGTTCGTCTTCGAAACGCAATACGGCGTCGACGTCACCGAGAAGAACCTGCTCGACACCGTCTATCACGAGCATCTGTCGTATTTTAACATCAAGCCGCTGATCCGCTTCTTTGCCCGGCTCGGCATGGAGCTGATCGACGTCCAGCACATCTGGACCAAGGGTGGCTCGATCCGCGTGACCGTGCAGCGTGCCGGTGGCGCCAAGAAGCCGTCGGCTGAGGTCGCGCGCTTCGTCGCCGAGGAAGAACGGCTGGGCGTCGATCAGCCGGCCTATTATGCGCCCTATGTGAAGCGGATCGCCGCGATCCGCGACGAGCTGGTCGCGATGGCTGATGCCGCCCATGCGCGCGGGCAGCTCGTTGCCGGCTACGGCGTCTCGGTCGGCACCACGACGCTGCTGCCGCAGTTCGGCCTGGAGAACAAGATCGACTTCCTGGTCGACGACGATCCCAAGAAGGGGAACGTGATGGCCGGCCCGGGTTACGACATCCCGATCCTGCCGCCTGCCGCCCTTTACGAGCGCAAGCCGGCGTTCGTCGTCGTCTTCGCCTGGCGTTATGTCGACCCGATCCGGGCCAAGCACGCCCGCTATTTCGCCGAAGGCGGAAAGTTCGTGGTGCCGCTGCCGGGCATTTCCATGGTCGAGCGGGCCGACTGACCGCGCAACGGCGCCGAGGCGGGCGCTCCGGGGGAGCGTCCGGAAGGAACCGGTCGGGCGCTGCGATTGCGCCCTGAAGGGTGGGTGGATAAGCCTTTGATCCGGCTGGGCTCTGCTCTAGCGCCCGGCAAGGTCGGCTGGTCCAGCGGGGCCCTCTATATCTTGACCTTTGGTCCTATCCGCAGTAGATACCCCGCACTCGCAGCCGGCCCGTTAGACGCGGATCTCCGGCGCGGCTTTGAAATCCCCGAACAATCGAGCCCGGTTTCCGGCTCATCCTTCGAGACAGAGGGCTGGGCCAACGGCGGCTGTTCGGATCCCTGAAATTCATTCGCGTCTGTCGACGGACGTTGGACATCAAAACGATGGCAGTCAGCCCTTTCAAGTTCTTGCAGGAAGTGCGCTCGGAGACCGCCAAGGTCACTTGGCCGACCCGCCGCGAGACCACGATCACCACCATCATGGTGTTCGTCATGGTCGCCGTGGCCTCGATCTTCTTCTTCGCTGCCGACCAGATCATCCGTGTCCTCATCACCTACCTTCTGGGCATTCACTGATGGCAACCGCAACCGCTCAACTGTCCGACAAGCGCTGGTACATCGTCCACGCCTACTCGAACTTCGAGAAGAAGGTCGCCGAATCGATCCGCGAGCAGGCCAAGCAGCGCGGGCTCGAGGAGCTGTTTGAGCTGGTGCTGGTTCCGACCGAGAAGGTCACGGAAGTGCGCCGCGGCCGCAAGATCGACGCCGAGCGCAAGTTCTTCCCCGGCTATGTGCTGGTGAAGATGAAGCTGACCGACGAAGCGTTTCACCTCATCAAGAACACGCCGAAGGTCACGGGCTTCCTCGGCGCTGAAAACAAGCCGATGCCGATCTCGGAATCCGAGGCCATGCGCATCCTGCACCAGGTGCAGGAAGGCGTGGAACGGCCGAAGGCGTCGGTGTCGTTCGAGATCGGCGAGAACGTGCGCGTGGCCGATGGCCCGTTCGCCTCGTTCTCGGGTGTCGTCGAGGAAATCGACGAGGCGCGCTCGCGCGTGAAGGTCGCGGTGTCGATCTTCGGCCGTGCCACGCCGGTCGAATTGGAATTCGGTCAGGTCGAGAAGGTCTGACCGGACGAGGCGTGAGACTTCGGTCTCGCGTTAGCAAGAGGCCGTGGGAGGGAGAGGGCGGTTGCCAGCCGCATCCGACCCAGACCACGAACCTGAAACCGCTGGCAGCCTGCCGGCACAACAGGAGTGATACATGGCAAAGAAAGTGACCGGATACCTGAAGCTTCAGGTCCCGGCCGGTGCGGCGAATCCTTCGCCCCCGATCGGTCCCGCGCTCGGTCAGCGCGGTCTCAACATCATGGAGTTCTGCAAGGCGTTCAACGCGCAGACCCAGAAGGAAGAGAAGAACACCCCGATTCCCGTCGTGATCACGATCTACGCCGATCGTTCGTTCACGTTCGAGATGAAGACCCCCCCGATGTCCTTCTTCCTCAAGCAGGCTGCCAAGATCCAGTCCGGCTCGAAGGCGCCGGGCCGTGACAAGGCCGGCAAGGTGACCAAGGCGCAGGTGCGCGAGATCGCCGAGAAGAAGATGAAGGATCTCAATTGCGACACCATCGAATCGGCCATGAAGATGGTCGAGGGCTCTGCCCGTTCGATGGGTCTGGAAGTGGCGGGGTAAGCGGTCATGGCAATCGGAAAGCGTTTGAACAAAGCCCGCGAAGGTGTTGACCGCGAAAAGCTTTATCCGCTCGCGGACGCCATCAAGATGGTCAAGGAACGCGCGAAAGCGAAGTTCGACGAGACCATCGAGGTCGCGATCAATCTCGGCGTCGATCCGCGTCACGCCGACCAGATGGTCCGCGGCGTCGTGACCCTGCCGAACGGCACTGGCCGTACGCTCCGCGTCGGCGTGTTCGCCCGCGGTGCCAAGGCCGATGAGGCCAAGGCTGCTGGTGCCGACGTCGTCGGTGCCGAGGACCTGGTCGAGAAGGTGCAGAACGGCTCGATCGATTTCGACCGCTGCATCGCCACCCCCGACATGATGCCGCTGGTCGGCCGTCTCGGTAAGGTGCTCGGCCCGCGCGGCCTGATGCCGAACCCGAAGATCGGCACCGTGACCATGGACGTCACCGGTGCGGTGAAGGGTGCCAAGGGCGGCTCGGTCGAGTTCCGCGTCGAGAAGGCCGGCATCCTGCAGGCCGGCGTCGGCAAGGCCTCGTTCTCCGAGGAGAAGCTGGTCGAGAACATCAAGGCTCTCGCCGATGCTGTCTCGAAGGCGAAGCCGGCCGGTTCCAAGGGCACCTACATCCAACGCGTTGCGGTGTCCTCGACCATGGGCCCCGGCGTGAAGGTCGAGCCGGGCACCATTCTCGGCTAAGTCTGAAAATTGCATGAGGCGAGGGGCGGAATTGGGCAACCGATTCCGCCCCTCGTCGTTTGTGGCAGGGCTCACCGGAAACAAGAACAATGGCTGACAAGGTCCTGATCTATTCGCGCTTTCCCAAGACGATGATGGCGCGTTTCGCCGAGCGGTTCGAATTGCTCGACACCGGTGGCAAGCCCGCTAGCGAGGTGCTTTCGGCGGAGGAGCTCAGTGGCATCCGCGCACTGCTGACCGCAGGCGGCTCGCCGCTCGGCGCGGAGGCGATGGACCTGTTTCCGAAGCTCGGCGCGATCGTTTGCTACGGCACCGGCTATGACGGCGTCGACCTGAAAGCGGCAGCCAGCCGCAACATCGCGGTCGGCCACAGCCCGGGCGCCAACGCGGCCTCGGTCGCCGACATCGCGATGACCCTGATGCTGGCGACGACCCGGCGGATCCTGGTCGCCGACCAATATGTCCGCAGCGGTGACTGGGCGGCGTCGAAGCAATCGCCGATGATGCGTCCCCAGGCCGGCATGCCCGGCCGCCGCATCGGCGTCTACGGCATGGGCGAGATCGGCCGCAAGATCGCGGCGCGCTGCGCCGCCTTCGAGAGCGAGATCGGCTATTTCAGCCGCAGCAAATACGATCTGCCCTATCAATATTTCCCGACCCTGGAGGCACTGGCTGACTGGTGCAGCGTGCTGATGATCGCGGTCCGGGCAGGGGCCGAGACCCAGCACGTCGTCAATGCCGATATCCTGGGGCGCCTCGGCGCGGACGGCTACGTCGTCAACATCTCCCGCGGCTCCGTGATCGACGAGAAGGCGCTCGTGGCGGCGCTGACCGACAAGACCATCGCCGGCGCCGGCCTCGACGTCTTCGAGAAGGAACCGCACGCCCCCGACGCGCTGACGACGCTGCCGAACGTGGTGTTCGCCCCCCATATCGGCGGCCACACCCTCGAATCGCACGTCGCCATGCAAGGCTGCGTGCTGGCGAACCTGACCGCGTTCTTTGAAGGCAGGCCGCTGCCTCATGCGGTCAAATCGGCCTGAATCGGTCCTTATCGGCCCGGATCAAGCGCCCAGGGCAACGGATTGGAACTGGTGTGAATTTTGCTCTTGGCAAGCAGGCGGAGAGCGGTTAAAGAACCGCTTCCGGACGTGCCGGCCTCGGCTGGCGCGTTCGTGCACGCATTCCGAAAACCGAAGACAGGAGAAATTCCTTTTCAGGACGTCCGTGAGGATTTGCCCGAAAAGGAAGAAAGACCCGTCGGCTGGTGGAGTGCGGGCAGAGGTCGGGCGGTTCGCCGGCTGACCTTGTCCTGTCCAAGACTGCAGGCGCCCGCGGGGAATTTCGATTTCTCAAGGGCTTAATCGCATGGCCTGCATAGACGGGTGAAGACCGGATTTCACTTCGCCTTCCACCTTAAGGGTGGTTGCGAAACGGGTCTGGTTCGGACCTCGACACGCCGTGGGCTCTCAAGAGCTCCCGGAGGGCAGGCTTTGAATCGTCGTCTCGCCCGGCGCGTGTCCGATGGGTTTTGACCCGGAGGTTCAGGTTTTGGGTGGGGCGATGGGTGCAACCCGGCGGTCCCGCTTTCGCGATGACCGCCAACCGGAAAGAGCTTGCTGTGGAACGAGCGGCAAAAAAGGAAGCGGTCGAACAGCTCAACGGGGTCTTCAAGACCACGAGCGTCGCGGTCGTTGCTCAATATTCCGGCCTCACCGTCGCCCAGATGCAGAAGCTGCGCCAGCAGATGAAGCAGGCGGGCGCTGCGGTGAAGGTCTCGAAGAACCGTCTCGCCAAAATTGCTCTTGAAGGCACTGACGTCGTTGCCATCGGCCCCATGCTGAAGGGACCGACCGTGATCGCCACTTCGAACGATCCGGTAGCGGCGCCAAAGGTCGCCATCGAATTCGCCAAGGCGAACGAAAAGTTCGTCATCGTCGGCGGCTCGATGGGGAAGACCGTCCTGAATGTCGACGGCGTGAAGGCGCTTGCCTCGCTGCCGTCGCTTGATGAACTGCGCGCCAAGATCGTCGGCCTGCTTGTGGCCCCGGCGACCAAGATCGCTCAGCTCGCCAATGCGCCCGCGGGCAAGCTCGCGCGCGTCATCCAGGCTCATGCCTCAAAGGGCGAAGCGGCCTGACGCCCTTCGCAAAACTCAAACCCGAACCAGACTTACACGTAAGGAAACTGAACAATGGCTGACTTGCAGAAGATCGTTGACGACCTCTCGAGCCTCACCGTGCTCGAAGCCGCTGAACTGGCGAAGCTCCTCGAAGAAAAGTGGGGCGTTTCGGCTGCCGCGGCTGTCGCCGTGGCCGGCCCGGCTGGTGGTGGCGCTGCCGCCGCTCCGGCGGAAGAGAAGACCGAGTTCACGGTCGTTCTCGCCAGCGCCGGCGACAAGAAGATCGAGGTCATCAAGGAAGTCCGCGCCATCACCGGCCTGGGCCTGAAGGAAGCAAAGGACCTCGTCGAGGGCGCGCCGAAGCCTGTCAAGGAAGGCGTGAACAAGGACGAAGCCGACAAGATCAAGGTCCAGCTCGAGAAGGCTGGCGCGAAGGTCGAGCTCAAGTAAGCACCGCTTACTGGCGAGGTCTCGGGCGAGCGTAAGCTTGGTCCGAGATCCTGCTTGCCCCTCAAAAAGGGGCGAGCTGATGCAAAAGGCGTGCGACGGAACGTCCCGACGCAGGCCGAACACGAAAAAGTGTGGGGATTTGAGGGTTCGCCCCTCGAATCTCCACTATTGTCGCCCCATATCGGTTCGGCAGCACGAAAGCGCGGTGGGCAGGGATAGCGGATTCCCTGTAAGCCGTTGGGAGAGCAAGCTATTTCGGGCTTTTGCAGTCCGTGAAACGATCGTTGTGACGGGCGGGCGCGCACCAGCGCCCCGCGCGTCGTTTTGCGTTTTGAAGGTCTGAAGAACAGATTCAGGACATTCCGGCCTGAAGCTGAGTCTCCGGCCCCCAAAGCGGGTTCGAAAAATTCAACCCGGGGAGCGGTGGCAGCCGCGTCTCGGACGGTTCGCCCAGAGCGGGCGACGAAAATGAGAGGCCACGATGGCGCAGCAGACATTCACCGGTCGCAAACGCGTTCGCAAGTTCTTCGGACACATCAAGGAAGTCGCCGAGATGCCGAACCTCATCGAGGTTCAGAAGGCGTCCTATGACCAGTTCCTGATGGTCGATGAACCCCAGGGTGGCCGTCTCGACGAGGGTCTGCAGGCGGTGTTCCGCTCGGTGTTTCCGATCTCCGATTTCTCGGGCACCTCGATGCTGGAATTCGTCCGCTACGAGTTCGAGCAGCCGAAATACGACGTCGACGAGTGCCGCCAGCGCGGCATGACCTTCGCGGCTCCCCTCAAGGTGACGCTGCGCCTCATCGTGTTCGATATCGACGAGGAAACCGGCGCGAAGTCGGTGAAGGACATCAAGGAGCAGGACGTCTACATGGGCGATATCCCGCTCATGACGATGAACGGCACCTTCATCGTCAACGGCACCGAGCGCGTCATCGTCTCGCAGATGCACCGCTCGCCCGGCGTGTTCTTCGATCACGACAAAGGCAAGACCCATTCCTCGGGCAAGCTGCTGTTCGCCGCCCGCGTCATCCCGTATCGCGGCTCCTGGCTCGACATCGAGTTCGACGCCAAGGACATCGTCTATGCGCGTATCGACCGCCGCCGCAAGATTCCGGTGACGTCGCTGATGTTCGCCCTCGGCCTCGACGGCGAGGCGATCCTGTCGACGTTCTACAAGAAGATCCTCTACAAGCGGACCAAGGAAGGCTGGCGCGTTCCGTTCGACGCCAACCGTTTCCGCGGCTACTCGACCATCAACGACCTGATCGATGCCGACACCGGCAAGGTCGTGCTCGAGGCCGGCAAGAAGCTCACCGTCCGTGCCGCCCGCCAGCTCCAGGAGAAGGGGCTGAAGGCGCTGCGCATGGCCGATGAGGAACTGGTCGGCAATTACATCGCCGAGGACCTCGTCAACCCGAAGACCGGTGAGATCCACGCCGAAGCCGGTGAGGAAATCACCGACAAGTCGATGAAGGTGCTCAACGAGCACGGCTACAAGGAATTGCCGCTGCTCGACATCGACCACGTCAATGTCGGCGCCTACATCCGCAACACGCTCTCGGCCGACAAGAACATGACGCGTGAAGACGCGCTGTTCGACATCTACCGCGTGATGCGTCCGGGAGAGCCGCCGACGCTGGATTCGGCGCAGGCCATGTTCCAGTCGCTGTTCTTCGATGCCGAGCGCTACGACCTCTCCGCGGTCGGCCGCGTCAAGATGAACATGCGCCTCGATCTCGATGCGCCCGACACCCAGCGCACGCTGCGCAAGGAAGACATCCTCTCCGTCATCAAGACGCTGGTGGATCTGCGCGACGGCAAGGGCGAGATCGACGACATCGACCATCTCGGCAACCGCCGTGTGCGTTCGGTCGGCGAGCTCATGGAGAACCAGTACCGCATCGGCCTGCTGCGCATGGAGCGCGCGATCAAGGAGCGCATGTCCTCGGTCGACATCGACACGGTCATGCCGCAGGACCTGATCAACGCGAAGCCGGCGGCTGCCGCCGTGCGCGAGTTCTTCGGCTCCTCGCAGCTCTCGCAGTTCATGGACCAGACCAACCCGCTCAGCGAGATCACCCACAAGCGTCGTCTCTCGGCGCTTGGACCGGGTGGTCTGACCCGCGAGCGCGCCGGCTTCGAGGTGCGCGACGTGCATCCGACGCATTACGGCCGCATCTGCCCGATCGAGACGCCGGAAGGTCCGAACATCGGCCTGATCAACTCGCTCGCGACCTTCGCGCGCGTGAACAAGTACGGCTTCGTCGAGACGCCGTATCGCAAGGTCAAGGATGGCCGCGTCACCGACGAGGTCGTGTATCTCTCGGCGATGGAAGAGGGCCGCTACACGGTCGCGCAGGCCAACGTGCCGCTCGACCCGAAGGGCCGCTTCACCGAAGACCTCGTGGTCTGCCGTCATGCCGGCGAAGTCTTGCCGGTGACGCCCGACAAGGTCGACTACATGGACGTGTCGCCGAAGCAGCTCGTTTCGGTGGCCGCGGCGCTGATCCCGTTCCTCGAGAACGACGACGCCAACCGCGCGCTGATGGGCTCGAACATGCAGCGCCAGGCGGTGCCGCTGGTTCGCGCCGAGGCGCCGTTCGTCGGCACCGGCATGGAAGGCGTGGTTGCGCGTGACTCGGGCGCCGCGATCGCGGCGCGCCGTTCGGGCGTGATCGACCAGATCGACGCCACCCGCGTCGTCATCCGCGCCACGGAAGATCTCGATCCGACCAAGTCGGGCGTCGATATCTACCGTCTGATGAAGTACCAGCGCTCGAACCAGTCGACCTGCATCAACCAGCGTCCGCTGGTGAAGGTCGGCGACATCGTCAAGAAGGGCGACATCATCGCCGATGGTCCGTCGACCGATCTCGGCGAGCTCGCGCTCGGCCGCAACGTGCTCGTCGCGTTCATGCCGTGGAACGGCTACAACTTCGAAGACTCGATCCTGCTCTCCGAGCGAATCGTGAAGGAAGACGTCTTCACCTCGATCCACATCGAGGAATTCGAGGTGATGGCCCGCGACACCAAGCTCGGGCCTGAGGAAATCACCCGCGACATTCCGAACGTCTCGGAAGAAGCGCTGAAGAACCTCGACGAAGCCGGTATCGTCTACATCGGTGCGGAAGTCCGCGCCGGCGACATCCTGGTCGGCAAGATCACGCCGAAGGGCGAGAGCCCGATGACGCCGGAAGAAAAGCTGCTGCGCGCCATCTTCGGCGAGAAGGCTTCCGACGTTCGCGATACCTCGCTGCGCGTTCCTCCGGGCGTGCAGGGCACGATCGTGGAAGTGCGCGTGTTCAACCGTCACGGCGTCGACAAGGACGAGCGTGCGCTGGCGATCGAGCGGGAAGAGATCGAGCGTCTGGCCAAGGACCGCGACGACGAGCAGGCGATCCTGGACCGCAACGTCTACAACCGTCTTGCCGAGCTGCTCGAAGGGCGGCAGGGCATTGCCGGCCCGAAGGGCTTCAAGAAGGACACCAAGATCACCCGTGCGGTGCTCGAGGAGTACCCGAAGTCGCAGTGGTGGCTGTTCGCCTCGCCGAACGACAAGCTGATGGCCGAGATCGAGGCCATGCGGAAGCAGTACGACGAGTCGAAGAAGGGGCTGGAACAGCGCTTCCTCGACAAGGTCGAGAAGCTTCAGCGCGGTGACGAATTGCCGCCCGGCGTGATGAAGATGGTCAAGGTCTTCGTCGCGGTGAAGCGCAAGATCCAGCCCGGCGACAAGATGGCCGGCCGCCACGGCAACAAGGGCGTGGTGTCGAAGATCGTGCCGATCGAGGACATGCCGTTCCTCGAAGACGGTACGCACGCCGACATCGTGCTCAACCCGCTCGGCGTGCCTTCGCGCATGAACGTCGGACAGATCCTCGAGACCCATCTCGGCTGGGCCTGCGCCGGCCTCGGCAAGCGTATCGGCCAGACCGTCGATGCGTACCTGTCGAAGCAGGACATCAAGCCGCTGAAGGAGACCTTGAAGAAGGTCTACGGCGAGGACGAGACGATCAAGACGCTCAACGACAACGAGTTGATCGAGCTCGGCCATAACCTCAGCCGCGGTGTGCCGATCGCGACGCCGGTGTTCGACGGCGCCAAGGAAGCCGACATCGAGGAGATGCTGAAGCTTGCCGGTCTCGACGCTTCGGGTCAGTCGACCGTCTATGACGGCCGTACCGGCGATGCGTTCGATCGCAAGGTGACAGTGGGCTACATCTACATGCTCAAGCTGCACCATCTCGTGGACGACAAGATCCACGCGCGTTCGATCGGTCCGTACTCGCTCGTTACCCAGCAGCCGCTGGGCGGCAAGGCGCAGTTCGGTGGCCAGCGCTTCGGCGAAATGGAGGTGTGGGCGCTCGAGGCTTACGGCGCGGCGTACACGCTCCAGGAAATGCTGACGGTGAAGTCGGACGACGTCGCCGGCCGTACCAAGGTGTACGAGGCGATCGTGCGCGGCGACGACACGTTCGAGGCCGGTATTCCGGAATCGTTCAACGTGCTGGTCAAGGAAATGCGCTCGCTCGGCCTCAACGTCGACCTGCACAACTCCAAGGTTGGACCGGCGCCGACGTCGGAAGCGGCCGAGTAACACGACCTTTCATGCCCGGCCTTCACGGCCGGGCATTGGCGCCCCTCCCGATGCCTTGAGGGCAGGGCGCCCTGCTTGAGTGATTTTCGAATTTGCGGCCGGAGGCGACCGGCACGCGAGGAGAAGACGATGAACCAAGAAATTATGAATCTCTTCAACCCGACGACGCCGGCTCAGGTCTTCGACCAGATCCGGATCTCGATCGCGTCTCCAGAGAAGATTCTGTCCTGGTCCTACGGCGAGATCAAGAAGCCGGAGACCATCAACTACCGCACCTTCAAGCCCGAGCGCGACGGCCTGTTCTGCGCCCGCATCTTCGGGCCGATCAAGGATTACGAGTGCTTGTGCGGCAAGTACAAGCGCATGAAGTACAAGGGCATCATCTGCGAGAAGTGCTCGGTTGAGGTCACGCTGTCGCGCGTCCGGCGCGAGCGCATGGGCCATATCGAGCTCGCAGCCCCCGTCGCCCACATCTGGTTCCTGAAGTCGCTGCCCTCGCGCATCGGCCTGCTGCTCGACATGACGCTGAAGGATCTCGAGCGGATCCTCTACTTCGAATACTACGTCGTGCTCGAGCCGGGCCTCACCGCGCTGAAGGACCGCCAGCTGCTGTCGGAAGACGAGTATCTGAAGGCGCAGGACGAGTACGGCCAGGACAGCTTCACCGCCATGATCGGCGCGGAAGCGATCCGCGAGCTGCTCAAGGGCATGGACCTTGAGAAGCTCGAGGCGACCTTGCGCCTGGAGATGCAGGAGACCGACTCCGACATCAAGCACAAGAAGCTCGCCAAGCGCCTGAAGATCGTGGAAGCGTTCCGCCACTCCGGCAACAAGCCGGAATGGATGATCATGACCGTGGTCCCGGTGATTCCGCCGGATTTGCGTCCGCTGGTGCCGCTGGACGGCGGCCGCTTCGCGACGTCGGATCTGAACGACCTCTACCGCCGCGTCATCAACCGCAACAACCGCTTGAAGCGGCTGATGGAGCTCCGCGCGCCCGACATCATCATCCGCAACGAGAAGCGCATGCTTCAGGAAGCGGTCGATGCGCTGTTCGACAACGGCCGCCGCGGCCGCGTCATCACGGGCGCCAACAAGCGCCCGCTGAAGTCGCTCGCCGACATGCTCAAGGGCAAGCAGGGCCGCTTCCGTCAGAACCTTCTGGGCAAGCGTGTCGACTATTCGGGCCGTTCGGTGATCGTGGTCGGTCCCGAGCTGCGCCTGCATCAGTGCGGCCTGCCGAAGAAGATGGCGCTCGAGCTGTTCAAGCCGTTCATCTATTCGCGGCTCGACGCCAAGGGCCTGTCCACCACGGTGAAGCAGGCCAAGAAGCTGGTCGAGAAGGAGCGGCCCGAGGTCTGGGACATCCTGGATGAGGTCATCCGCGAGCATCCGGTGCTGCTCAACCGCGCACCGACGCTGCATCGTCTCGGCATCCAGGCGTTCGAGCCCGTGCTGATCGAGGGCAAGGCGATCCAGCTTCACCCGCTGGTCTGCTCCGCGTTCAATGCCGACTTCGACGGCGACCAGATGGCCGTGCACGTCCCGCTGTCGCTCGAAGCGCAGCTGGAAGCGCGCGTCCTGATGATGTCGACCAACAACATCCTGCACCCGGCGAACGGACAGCCGATCATCGTGCCGTCGCAGGACATCGTGCTCGGTCTCTACTACGTCTCGATCATGCGCGAAGGCCTGCCCGGCGAGGGCAAGGTGTTCGGCGAGATGGCCGAACTCGAGCACGCGCTGCACGCGAAGGT
The DNA here is from genome assembly GCF_000261705.1 of Bradyrhizobium genomosp. III. Classification (NCBI taxonomy): domain Bacteria; kingdom Pseudomonadati; phylum Pseudomonadota; class Alphaproteobacteria; order Hyphomicrobiales; family Nitrobacteraceae; genus Bradyrhizobium; species Bradyrhizobium genomosp. III. Next base: position 24,614 of record NZ_AJQF01000379.1, read on the forward strand.
CATCCACCTCCACACCAAGATCAAGTACCGGTGGGAAGGCATCGACGAGACCGGCAAGATCTCGAAGCGCTGGATCGAGACCACCGCTGGCCGCGTCATGCTCGGCAATCTGCTGCCGAAGAACCCGCGCGTCCCGTACGAGATCATCAACAAGCTGATGACCAAGCGCGAGATCTCGGGCGTCATCGACCAGGTCTACCGCCACTGCGGCCAGAAGGAGACGGTGATCTTCTGCGACCGCATCATGGCGCTCGGCTTCTACAACGCGTTCAAGGCCGGCATCTCGTTCGGCAAGGACGACATGGTCGTGCCGCACTCCAAGTGGAAGATCGTCGACACCACCCGTACGCTGGCGAAGGATTTCGAGCAGCAGTACAACGACGGCCTGATCACCCATGGCGAGAAGTACAACAAGGTCGTCGACGCCTGGTCGAAGGCCACGGAAGAAATCGCCAAGGCGATGATGAAGGAGATCTCCTCCACTAAGAAGACGGCGAGTGGAGCGGATGCCGACATCAACTCGATCTACATGATGGCTCACTCCGGCGCCCGCGGTTCGCCGGCCCAGATGCGCCAGCTCGCCGGCATGCGCGGCCTGATGGCCAAGCCGTCGGGCGAGATCATCGAGACGCCGATCATCTCGAACTTCAAGGAAGGCCTTTCGGTTCTCGAGTACTTCAACTCGACCCACGGCGCCCGCAAGGGCCTCGCGGACACCGCGTTGAAGACCGCGAACTCGGGCTACCTGACCCGTCGTCTCGTCGACGTCGCGCAGGACTGCATCATCACGCAGAGCGACTGCGGCACCAAGCTCGGCATCAAGATGCGCGCCATCGTCGATGCCGGCACCGTGGTGGCTTCGCTCGGCTCGCGCATCCTCGGACGCACGGCCTGCGAAGATATCCGTGACAGCTCCGGCAAGGTGATCATCAAGCGCGATACGCTGATGGAAGAAAGCCATCTGGACGCCATCCAGCAGGGTGGTGTGCAGGAGGTGAAGATCCGCTCGGCGCTGACCTGCGAACTCGTCAACGGCATCTGCGGCAAGTGCTATGGCCGCGACCTCGCCCGCGGCACGCCGGTCAACCACGGCGAAGCGGTCGGCGTCATCGCGGCGCAGTCGATCGGCGAGCCGGGCACCCAGCTCACCATGCGCACCTTCCATATCGGTGGTGCGGCGCAGCTCAACGAGCAGTCGTTCGTCGAAGCCAACTTCGACGGCAAGATCGTGATCCGGAACAAGGCCATCGCCCGCAACAGCGAAGGCCACCTGGTCGCGATGGTGCGCAACATGGTGGTGGCGATCGTCGATGCCGACGGCACCGAGCGTGCGACGCACCGCGTTCAGTACGGTTCGCGCCTGCACGTCGACGAAGGCGACATGGTCAAGCGTGGCCAGCGCATCGTCGAGTGGGATCCCTACACCCGTCCGCTCCTCACCGAGGTCGAAGGTACCATCGGCTTCGAGGATCTGGTCGAGGGGCAGTCGATCTCGGAAACGCTCGACGAAGCCACCGGTATCGCCAAGCGCGTGGTCATCGACTGGCGCTCGACCCGCGGCGGCGCGGACCTGCGTCCGGCCATCGTGGTCAAGGGCAAGGACGGCAAGGTGCTCAAGCTCGCCCGTGGCGGCGATGCCCGCTACATGCTGTCGGTCGACGCCATTCTCTCGGTCGACGTCGGCGCCAAGGTCAATCCGGGCGATATCCTCGCCCGTGTCTCGACCGAAAGCGCCAAGACGCGTGACATCACCGGCGGTCTGCCGCGGGTGGCGGAACTGTTCGAGGCACGGCGTCCGAAGGATGCGGCGATCATTGCCGAAATCTCGGGCACCATCCGGTTCGGACGCGACTACAAGAACAAGCGTCGCATCTCGATCGAGCCGATGGACAAGACCGACGAGCCGCGCGAGTACCTGATCCCGAAGGGCAAGCACATCCACCTTCAGGACGGCGACGTCGTCGAAAAGGGCGACTTCATCGTGGAAGGCAACCCGGCGCCGCACGACATCCTGGCGGTCAAGGGCATCGAGGAACTCGCGGCCTACCTGGTCAACGAGATCCAGGAGGTCTACCGGCTCCAGGGCGTGCTCATCAACGACAAGCACATCGAGGTGATTGTCCGTCAGATGCTCCAGAAGGTGGAAGTCACCGACCAGGGCGACACGGACATGATCTCCGGCGAGCAGGTCGACAAGATCGAGTTCGACGCGCTGAACGAGAAGGCGAAGGAAGAGGGCAAGAAGATCGCTACGGGGACGCCGGTTCTGCTCGGCATCACCAAGGCGAGCCTCCAGACCCGCTCCTTCTTCTCGGCGGCCTCGTTCCAGGAGACCACCCGCGTCCTCACGGAAGCGGCGGTCAACGGCAAGGTCGATCCGCTCGAAGGCCTCAAGGAGAACGTCATCGTCGGCCGGCTGATTCCGGCAGGCACCGGCGCCTCCATGGCCAAGATTCGCGAAGTCGCCATGAAGCGCGACAAGCTGATCCTGGACGAGCGCGAGAAGCAGGCGGCGGTCGTGTCGCCCGCGCCGGAAGCGGAGCTTCCTGCGCTGCCGCCCGCGGAATGATCGTTCATCCGTAGGACTACCGAGGACAATGAAAAGGCCGGCGAAAGCCGGCCTTTTTGTTGCTTTGCTTGTCTGTTGCGATGCGAGATCAACCTTTGTTCATCTTTCCTTCAGCCGCAAAAGCGCTTCTGCTAGGAGAGTTTAGACCGGTGGTCCCGTGAAGGGGGCGGGCCGGAGACCACGGAACTCACATGCTTGATCTCGCAATCGTAGGCGGCGGCCCCGGCGGGCTGATGAGCGCTTGGTATCTGAAGCGCAAGCTCGGCGACCTCTGTCGCGTCACCATCTACGAGGCCTCCGATCGGCTCGGCGGCAAGATCGTCACCCGCAAATTCGATTCCGCGCCCGCGATGTACGAGGCCGGCGTTGCCGAGATCTACGACTACTCGATGACCGGGCCGGATCCGCTGCGCGAGCTGATCCAGCATTTCGGGCTGCAGACGATTCCGATGGATGCCGAGCAGGTGCAGTTCGGCGGCGAGCTTCTCGACGACGTGCCGGGCATGCGCCGCAAGTATGGCGCCAAGACCGCCGCGGCGATCGAGGCGTTCCGCAAGCGCTGTGCTGAGGCGATGTCACCGATCGAATATTACGAGGGCGTCGGCGCGCACGACAATGAGAATCCCTGGGCCTACAAGACCGCCGAGCAGGTGCTCGACGAGGAGGTCGAGGACGAAACCGCAAAGCGGTTCTTCAAGGTGATGGCACGCTCCGACATCGCCACCGAGAGCCACAACACCAACGGCCTCAACGCGCTCAAGAACTATCTGATGGATGTCGACGGCTATATCGGCCTCTATTCCATCCAGAACGGCAACGAGCAGTTGATCGAATGCCTGCAGTCGGAGGTCAACGCCGACATCCAGCTCAATCACCGCGTGCTAACCGTCGGCAAGGCGCCGACCGGCCGCTACCAGCTCAAGATGATGAACGGCAAGGGACCGGAGACGCGCGACTTCGATCTCGTGCTGGTCTGCCTGCCGCATTCCTGGCTCGCCACCATGGGGTGGGAAGGCGAACAGCTCCGCAAGTCGATGGTCAAGCACGTTTCTTACTTCGACCGTCCCGCGCACTATTTGCGCGTCTCGATCCTGTTCGACACGCCGTTCTGGGGCGAGAAGATTCCAGGCGCCTGGTTCATGTCGGAAGCCTTCGGCGGCTGCTGCGTCTACAACGAGGGTGCGCGCCACGACGTCGGCAAGCACGGCGTGTTGAACTGGCTGATTCCCGGCTCCGACGCGCTGGCCTTCGCCAATCTGTCCGACCAGGAGCTGATCGATGCCGCGCTGAAATCGCTGCCGGCCTCGCTCGGCGATGCGCGCCTGCATTTCATGGAAGGCAAGATCCATCGCTGGTTGTCGTCGGTGAACGCGATTCCGGGCGGCCTGCCGGTGCGCGATGTCATGACCAATCACCGGCCCGAGCCGAAGGAGCATCCCGGCATCGTGGTGGTCGGCGACTATCTGTTCGACTCGACGCTGAACGGCCTGCTCGACTCCTCGGATGCGGCAACCGACATCATCCTGACCGAGATGATGCGCCTGCGCCGCGAGCGCGCGCAGGACGACAAGCCGCTCTCCGACAAGATCGATCGCGACTATTTCGAGAACTATCGCGGCCTCGGCCCCTATCACGAGGCATGGCGCCACTTCACCGATCCCGATTACCTCACCCGGCTGCTCGGCATCGTCTGGGGCAAGACCAAGGGCGCCAGGCTGCTCGTCGCGGGCTCGGCCAGCGGCGAATTGGTCGGCGCGCTGCGCGAGCGCGGCATCGATGCCTTCGGCATCGAGAGCAACCGCGCCATCCACGCCAGGACGCCGAAGGCGCTGAAGAAGTACAACAAGCTCGGCTCGATCACCGACATGCCGTTCAAGGACGGCGCGTTCGACTTCGTGTTCGAAACCAGCCTTTGCCACGTTTCCCCGAAGCAGGTGGTCCGCGCAATCAAGGAACTGAACCGCGTGGTCAAGACCGGCCTCGTGTTCGGCTCGATTACCTCGGACATGGCGCCCGCGCTGATCGACCGCTACGACCTCCTGCGCGGGGTCAAGAAACTCGGCACGTGGTGGGAATGGTCCGAACTGTTCTTCGGCAACGGTTTCGACCTCTCGATGCACCGCAAGGATTGCACCGATGCGCTCTGGGAGGCGACGCTCGCCGCCAACAAGGGGCCGGGGCAGTGGTACGCCGACGCCGATAGCCTGCGCTATTCCTTCTTCGACAAGGTCGAGGACGAGGACGAGGATTAGCCGCGGGGCGCGTGTCGAATTCGCCAATTGTTTTGCCGAATTCATCCTGATCGCATAGAATCGGTGCAATAGCGGCTTTCCGCTATGTCCTGCTTTCTCTGCGGTCATGCCGGCCGTCAGCATCGGTTGGTTTCATGGCATCCAAGCCTTTCTCGCCCGACAAACAGAAGCTCGCCGCCGAAGAGGCGGCCGAGCTCGACGACAAGCTCGCGTCGACTGCCAAGCCGGACCTCGAAGACGACGAGGATGGCGAAGACGAGGCGGATGACGAGCTGGAGCTCGACGACGATGATGAGGACGAGGACCTCGTCGTCTTTACCGCGCGCGAGGCCGCGGGCGCGCTCGCGACCATCGTCGGGTTCGTCAAGCCGTTCCTGGCGAACTACAAGCGGATGCTGTCCTTCGTGGCGTTTGGCGTCTGCGTCGAGACGCTGTTCAACGTCATCATGCCGCTCAGCCTCAAGTTCCTGATCGACGACGCGCTCGGGGAGGAGGACTTCCAGGCGCTGTACAAGATCCTCGGCGTGCTCGCCGTCGCCGGCATCTTCACCTCGATCGTCGCGGTCTGGTACGAGCGCTGGGACGCGCGGCTGGCCGCCTGCATCATCTCCGACGTCCGCAAGCGCCTGTTCGAGCACGTTCAGGACCTGCCGGCGGCCTATTTCGGCCGCACCAAGCGCGGTGAGATCCTGTCGCGCTTCTCCGTCGACCTGTCGGCCTTCGAAGGCTCGGTCAAGACGTTTGCCAACAGTGCCGCGCTGCCGTTTCTGGAGCTGATCGCCGGCATCATCCTGATGGTGTTCCTGAACTGGCAGCTCGCGGCGGTCGCGCTGCTTGTGTTCCCGATCACACTGATCGGCCCGCGGATCCTGACGCCCAAGGCGGTGCAGGCCAATTACGAGCAGAAGCTCAACGAGAGCGCGCTGCTCGGCATGGTGCAGGAGAACGTGGCGGCGCAGGCCGTGATCAAGGCGTTCAGCCTCCAGCGCAAGATGTTCGGCTTCTTCACCTTCCGCAACCACGAGGCGCGCGACAAGATCGCCTCAGCCGCGTTCCTGTCGACCATGGTGGAGCGGACGGTCACCATCTCGGTGCTGATGCTGCACCTCGTGGTGCTCGCGATCGGCGCTTATCTTGCCACCAAGGGCCAGATCACCATCGGCACCTTCGTCACCTTCGAGAGCGCCTTCTGGGAGGTCTCCTACAACATCGCCCATGTGATGCATTTCATCCCGGTGTCGATCTCCTCGGCGGCGGCGATCCGGCACATGCAGGAGCTGCTGGACGAGCCGACCCGCGCTGCCGACCGCCCCGGCGCGCCCGATTTGCCGCGCATCACCAACGACATCACGTTCGATCACGTCACCTTCCAGTACGAGGGCAGTCAGACCCCGGTGCTGGACAATCTCAGTCTCAAGCTCAACGCGGGCAAGCGCATCGCGATCGTGGGCCCCAGCGGCTCCGGCAAGAGCACGTTGCTCAATTTGATCCTGCGGCTCTACGTGCCCGACGAGGGGCGGGTCACCATCGACGGCGTCGACGTCCGCAAAGTGACGCTGGATTCGCTGCGCCGGAGCATGGCGGTGGTGTTCCAGGAGAACATGCTGTTCAACATGTCGATCCGCGAGAACATCCGGCTCGGCAAGGAGGGCGCGACCGACGAGGAGGTGGAGGAGGCCGCCAAGAAGGCCGAGATCCACCGCTATATCATGAGCCTGCCGCAGCGATACGACACGCCGGTCGGCGAGCGCGGCGACACCCTGTCGGGCGGTCAGCGCCAGCGCATCGCGATCGCGCGCGCGGTCATCCGCAACCCCTCGGTGCTGCTGCTGGACGAAGCCACCTCGGCGCTGGACCAGACCACGGAAGCCGCAATCAACCGCACGCTGCTCAAGGTCGCCAAGGGCCGCACCATGATCTGGTCGACCCACCGCCTGACCTCGGTGGTGGAGATGGACGAGATCATCGTGATCTCAGGGGGCAGGGCGATCGAGCGCGGCTCGCATGCCCAGCTGCTCGCCAAGAACGGGACCTATCGCAAGCTGTGGAACGACCAGATCCATCAGCCGCACGGCGCGGCGGCTCACGCCGACGACGGCAGGGACGATGAGGACGAAGACGACCTCGAGGATGCCGAGGACGAGGACGACGAGGAGGAATGACCGAGCAAGTTCGGCTCCAGCTCGAAGGCGCCTCCAAGCGGCCGCAGCAGGCCTTGAGCCGACCAGGCGATGAAGCGGGCCCAGCGCTGCGCCGTCCAGTAGGGGCTCGTACCGATCGAGACTGAGCGGAAGTCGAACGCCTTCGCCGCCGACCATTCGTCACAGGCCCGCTTGACCGGATCTGCGTAGAAGGCAGCGATCTTGGCCGCACTCATCCCGTCGCAGGCGAGCCAGGCCGGGATGTGGACGTTGCAGAGCCGCTCGACGTCGGTGAAGACCTTGTCGCAGCCGGTGCCGGCGACCGGGCAGGAGGTCGCGAAGGCATCGCCCACCAGCACGAGGCCGGGCTGGCCGCGGCAATCGTTCACGTAGAGATCGACCGGGCGGATCTTGATCTCGCCCGGGATCTCGAACGGGCCGGTGACGGCCTCGAGCCGGGGCAGGGCCGCATCCAGCGTCTCGGTCGGGGCGCGGCGCAGCTCGCGCAGCCAGGGGTCGTCGCAGGCGCGATAGACGAACAGATTGGCGCGCATCCGCGTGCCGACCGGAAACAGCGTGATGTACGGGATGCGGTCGCTCGGACGTTCGGAGAAGTAGGTCAGAGCCGGGAAGGCGAATGCTGAGCGCCCGACCGGGACGATGTCGAACCCGATCGAGATCGAATGGCAGGCGCTGATGACTTTTCGGGCGATGCCGAGCTGGTGGCGCAGGCCGACATTCAGGCCATTGGCGAGCACCACCAGGCGGGCCGAGATCGTCTCGTCATTGGAGAGCACGACCCGCTGCCGCTCCTCGCTCGTCTCGACGGCGATGGCCTTGGCGCAGATGCGCTCGACGGAAGCGGGGATTTCGTCGCGGACCGCGTTGACCAGGGAATCGTAGAGGATGTTGAACTGCCGGCTCGGTGCCTTGTCGAGCAGGCGGCCGAAGCGGGCGATCCAGTTCTCGCCGGTAAAGGTCGCGCGGCGCAGCACTGATTCTGCGATTCCGGTCTTCAGGAATCGCCCAACCTGCTCCTGACCACTGAGTTTCTCGACGCGAAAGTCCGTCGGATAGCTCTCATGCGGATCGATCAGGACGGTCGAAATGCCGGCCCGGCCGAGCATCGCGGCGGCGGTCGAGCCCGCCAATCCGCCGCCGATAATGGCAATGTCGGTGTACCGCATGGCGCCCATTTCCTGCCGAAGGGCCCAGATTGACGCATCAACAGGAAAAAAAGCCTTAGCCCTGGTTATAAAAGTACTTTTCGCCCGGGTATAATAATTCTCAAGCTGGCGGAACCGAGAGTCCGTTCCCATATCGGAGTGGTGCGGCGAGGGCGGCAAACCGCGATTTTGACAGGCTCCTGAAGCGCTTCGTGGCTGTCGTTTCGCCTTGACTTGATCGATTCTCACGCATAGAAAGCGCCTCACTTAACGACAGGCGGTGAGCATCGCCAGCGTCGGAACGGGCCACCCGTTAGATCCCCAAGGACTAAAGCCACCAGGGATCGCTAAAAGGCGGGCACCAACCTCGACGAATGCCGCTCAAACGCTGTCGATCATAGCTAGGCAATGCCAGTGCGATTCTAGTTCTCTTGAGCTTATTCTCTTGAGATCGAATTCGGATGCATGACCTCAGTGCGCGGGCCGCGGCTTTATGCTGATCGGCCTCAATACTGCGGTCCTCTGTGGCGTCGAAGCGCTTTCCGCCCGTTGATGGGGCGGTTGGCGCGATTTCGCTTTGTGCGGATTGTTCCGCGGAAGGCGACCTCGTCGGGCGGGTAGCTCGAAAGAATTTGCAGTCCCGGCGACGGGCTGCGGCAAGACAGCGGATCCGAAAAGGGTCTGCGACAGAACAAAGGGTAAGGCCAGGATGCCGACGATCAACCAGCTGATCGCTCAACCGCGTGAAGTGCAGAAGTCGCGCAAGAAGGTGCCGGCGCTGCAGCAGTCGCCGCAGAAGCGTGGTGTTTGCACCCGCGTCTACACCACGACCCCGAAGAAGCCGAACTCGGCGCTTCGTAAGGTCGCCAAGGTGCGCCTGACCAACGGCTTCGAGGTGATCGGCTACATCCCCGGTGAAGGCCATAACCTCCAGGAGCACTCGGTGGTCATGATCCGCGGCGGTCGCGTCAAGGACTTGCCCGGCGTGCGCTACCACATCCTCCGCGGCGTTCTGGATACCCAGGGCGTCAAGAACCGTAAGCAGCGTCGTTCGAAGTACGGCGCGAAGCGTCCGAAGTAAGCGGGAACCAGCTCCATGTCTCGTCGCCACTCAGCGGAAAAGCGCGAAGTCCTTCCCGATCCGAAGTTCGGGAACATCATCGTCACGAAGTTCATGAACTCGGTGATGTACGCCGGCAAGAAGTCGGTCGCCGAAGGCATCGTCTACGGTGCGTTCGGTATCATCGAAACCAAGACCAAGCAGAACCCGCTCGGCGTGTTCGAGCAGGCACTCGAGAACGTCATGCCGACGATCGAAGTGCGCTCCCGCCGCGTCGGCGGCGCGACCTACCAGGTTCCGGTCGAAGTTCGTTCGACCCGCCGTCAGGCGCTGGGCATCCGCTGGCTGATCTCCGCTGCGCGTGATCGCAACGAGAAGACCATGACCGAGCGGCTCTCGGCCGAGCTCCTGGACGCGTCGAACAACCGCGGGAATGCCGTCAAGAAGCGTGAAGACGTGCACCGGATGGCGGAAGCCAATCGCGCCTTCTCGCACTATCGCTGGTAACGGCGACACACGGAATCTAAGGAACACCCTATGCCCCGCGTTCATGCCATAGAGAATTACCGCAACTTCGGTATCATGGCGCATATCGATGCCGGTAAGACGACGACCACCGAGCGCATCCTCTATTACACCGGCAAGAGCCACAAGATCGGCGAAGTGCACGAAGGTGCCGCGACGATGGACTGGATGGAGCAGGAGCAGGAGCGTGGCATCACGATCACCTCGGCTGCGACCACTGCATTCTGGGCCGGCAAGCGCCTGAACATCATCGACACCCCCGGCCACGTCGACTTCACCATCGAAGTCGAGCGTTCGCTGCGCGTGCTCGACGGCGCCGTCTGCGTGCTCGACTCGAACCAGGGCGTCGAGCCCCAGACCGAGACCGTCTGGCGCCAGGGCGACAAGTACAAGGTTCCGCGCATCGTCTTCGCCAACAAGATGGACAAGACCGGCGCCGACTTCTTCAAGTGCCTGGCCGACATCGTCGACCGCCTCGGCGCCAAGCCGATCGCGATCCAGCTTCCGATCGGTGCCGAGAACAACTTCAAGGGTCTCGTCGACCTCGTGAAGATGCAGGGCATCATCTGGAACGATGAATCGCTCGGCGCGAAGTTCGACTATGTCGACATCCCGGAAGATCTGGTCGAGCAGGCCAAGGAATACCGCGAGAAGATGGTGGAAGCCGCCGTCGAGCTCGACGACGACGCCATGGCCGCCTATCTCGACGGCAAGGAGCCGGACGAAGAGACGCTGAAGCGGCTGATCCGCAAGGCGGTCCTGACCGGCGCGTTCTATCCCGTACTGTGCGGCTCGGCCTTCAAGAACAAGGGCGTCCAGCCGCTGCTCGACGCCGTCGTCGACTATCTGCCGTCGCCGATCGACGTGCCCGCGATCAAGGGCACCGACGATCGCGGCAACGAAGTCGTGCGCAAGGCGGACGACAAGGAGCCGCTCGCGCTGCTCGCGTTCAAGATCATGGACGACCCGTTCGTCGGCACCATCACCTTCTGCCGCATCTACTCCGGCGTTCTGCAGAGCGGCACCGGCGTCGTGAACTCGACCCGTGAGAAGAAGGAGCGCATCGGTCGCATGCTCTTGATGCATGCGAACAATCGCGAAGACATCAAGGAAGCCTATGCCGGCGACATCGTCGCACTGGCCGGCCTGAAGGAAGCGCGCACCGGTGACACGCTGTGCGATCCCGACAAGCAGGTGATCCTCGAGAAGATGGAATTCCCCGAGCCGGTCATCGAGATCGCGATCGAGCCGAAGTCCAAGGCCGACCAGGAAAAGCTGGGCGTGGCTCTGGCCAAGCTCGCTGCGGAGGATCCGTCCTTCCGCGTGTCGACCGACCAGGAGTCCGGCCAGACCATTCTCAAGGGCATGGGCGAACTCCACCTCGACATCAAGGTCGACATTCTCCGCCGCACCTACAAGGTCGACGCCAACATCGGCGCGCCCCAGGTTGCGTTCCGTGAGCGCGTCACCAAGAAGGCCGAGGTCAAGTACACTCACAAGAAGCAGACCGGCGGTACCGGTCAGTTCGCGGAAGTGTCGATCGTGGTCGAGCCGAACGAGCCCGGCAAGGGCTACGAGTTCGAATCCAAGATCGTCGGTGGTGCGGTTCCGAAGGAATACATCCCCGGCGTTGAAAAGGGCCTCAACAGCGTGATGAGCTCTGGTGTCGTCGCGGGCTTCCCCGTGGTCGACGTCAAGGTTCAGCTCGTCGACGGCAAGTATCACGACGTCGACTCGTCGGCGCTCGCCTTCGAAATCGCATCGCGCGCGGCATTCCGCGAAGCCTTGCAGAAGGGCAAGTCCGTCCTGCTCGAGCCGATCATGAAGGTCGAAGTGGTGACCCCGGAAGACTACACCGGCTCGGTCATCGGCGACCTGAATTCGCGGCGCGGTCAGATCCAGGGTCAGGACATGCGCGGCAACGCCAACGTCATCAATGCGATGGTGCCGCTCATGAACATGTTCGGTTACGTGAATAACCTGCGCTCGATGAGCCAGGGGCGCGCAACCTTCACCATGCAGTTCGACCACTACGCAGAAGCGCCGGCCAACGTGTCGGCAGAAGTCCAGAAGAAGTTTGCCTGATTGTCGTCGGTCACGAACTGACGATTGAACGGAGAGTCAAATGGCCAAAGCAAAGTTTGAACGTAACAAGCCGCACTGCAACATCGGCACCATCGGTCACGTCGACCATGGCAAGACGTCGCTGACCGCGGCGATCACCAAGGTTCTCGCCGAAGCCGGCGGTGCGACGTTCACCGCGTACGATCAGATCGACAAGGCGCCGGAAGAGAAGGCGCGTGGCATCACCATCTCGACCGCGCACGTCGAGTACGAGACGCCGAACCGCCACTACGCCCACGTCGACTGCCCCGGCCACGCCGACTACGTCAAGAACATGATCACCGGCGCCGCCCAGATGGACGGTGCGATCCTGGTCGTGTCGGCCGCTGACGGCCCGATGCCGCAGACCCGCGAGCACATCCTGCTCGCCCGCCAGGTCGGCGTGCCCGCACTCGTCGTGTTCCTCAACAAGTGCGACATGGTCGACGATCCGGAACTGCTTGAGCTCGTCGAGCTCGAAGTCCGCGAGCTGCTCTCGAAGTACGACTTCCCGGGCGACAAGATCCCGATCATCAAGGGTTCGGCGCTCGCCGCTCTCGAAGATTCCGACAAGAAGCTCGGCCACGACGCCATCCTCGAGCTGATGAAGAACGTCGACGAGTACATCCCGCAGCCGGAGCGTCCGATCGACCAGCCGTTCCTGATGCCGGTTGAAGACGTGTTCTCGATCTCGGGCCGCGGTACCGTCGTGACCGGCCGTGTCGAGCGCGGCATCGTCAAGGTCGGCGAGGAAATCGAGATCGTCGGTCTCCGTGCGACCCAGAAGACCACCGTCACCGGCGTCGAAATGTTCCGCAAGCTGCTCGATCAGGGCCAGGCCGGCGACAACATCGGTGCGCTGCTCCGCGGTACCAAGCGCGAAGACGTCGAGCGCGGCCAGGTGCTGTGCAAGCCGGGTTCGGTCAAGCCGCACACCAAGTTCAAGGCTGAGGCTTACATCCTCACCAAGGAAGAGGGCGGTCGCCACACCCCGTTCTTCACCAACTACCGTCCGCAGTTCTACTTCCGCACCACCGACGTGACCGGTGTCGTGCACCTGCCGGAAGGCACCGAGATGGTGATGCCGGGCGACAACATCGCGATGGAAGTGCACCTGATCGTGCCGATCGCGATGGAAGAGAAGCTCCGCTTCGCGATCCGCGAAGGCGGCCGCACCGTCGGCGCCGGCGTCGTCGCCTCGATCATCGAGTAATTACGAGAACAGGGATCGGCGAGTAGCGAATGGTGACATTCGCTATTCGCTATTCGCCACCCCACTGAAGAGAGACCACGGCAATGAACGGCCAAAACATTCGTATCCGTCTCAAGGCGTTCGACCATCGTATCCTCGATACGTCGACCCGCGAGATCGTGAACACGGCGAAGCGCACCGGCGCGCAGGTCCGCGGACCCATTCCGCTGCCCACCCGCATCGAGAAGTTCACCGTCAACCGTTCGCCCCACGTCGACAAGAAGAGCCGCGAGCAGTTCGAGATGCGCACTCACAAGCGCTTGCTCGATATCGTCGATCCGACCCCGCAGACCGTCGATGCTTTGATGAAGCTCGACCTGGCCGCCGGTGTCGACGTCGAGATCAAGCTCTAAGATTTTTGGATCCCGTTCGCGCAAGCGGACAGAAAGAACAGGAAGCAAGCCGATGCGCTCCGGAGTGATCGCACAAAAGGTCGGGATGACGCGGGTCTTTACTGAGGCCGGCGAACATATCCCCGTGACCGTGCTGAAGCTCGGCAATTGCCAGGTCGTGGGCCACCGTACCGAAGAGAAGAACGGTTACGTCGCGCTCCAGCTTGGTTCTGGCAGCCGCAAGACCGTTTACATGCCCAAGGCGGAGCGCGGCCAGTTCGCGGTCGCCAAGGTCGAGCCGAAGCGGCAGGTCGAGGAATTCCGCGTCACCGCGGATGCCATGATCCCGGTCGGCGCCGAGATCCTCGCCGACCACTTCGTCGTCGGCCAGTTCGTCGACGTCACCGGCACCTCGGTCGGTAAGGGCTTCGCCGGCGGCATGAAGCGCTGGAACTTCGGCGGTCTGCGCGCCACCCACGGTGTCTCGGTCTCGCACCGCTCGATCGGTTCGACCGGTGGCCGTCAGGACCCCGGCAAGACCTGGAAGAACAAGAAGATGCCCGGCCACATGGGTGTCGACCGCATCACCACGCTCAACCTTCGCGTCGTTCAGCTCGATGTCGAGCGCGGCCTGATCCTCGTCGAAGGCGCCGTTCCCGGCTCCAAGGGCGGCTGGATCCGCGTGCGCGACGCCGTCAAGAAGCCGCTGCCGAAGGAAGCTCCGAAGCCCGGCAAGTTCAAGGTTGCCGGTGGCGAAGCCGAGGCTGCGGCCCAGCAGGAGGGTGCGTGAGATGGAATTGAAGGTCACCACCCTCGAAGGTAAGGAAGCCGGCTCGGTCCAGCTGTCCGACACCATTTTCGGCCTCGAGCCGCGCCAGGACATCATTGCGCGTTGCGTGCAGTGGCAGCTCAACAAGCGTCAGGCCGGCACCCACAAGGCCAAGGGCCGCGCCGAGATCTGGCGCACCGGCAAGAAGATGTACAAGCAGAAGGGCACCGGCGGTGCTCGTCACGGCTCGGCCCGCGTGCCGCAGTTCCGCGGCGGCGGCCGTGCCTTCGGTCCGGTGGTGCGTTCGCACGCCACCGACCTGCCGAAGAAGGTCCGCGCGCTGGCGCTGAAGCATGCGCTCTCGGCCAAGGCCAAGGACGGCGATCTCGTCGTGATCGAGAAGGCCGCGCTGGAAGCCGCCAAGACCAAGGCGCTGCTCGGTCACTTCTCGGGTCTGGGTCTGACCAACGCGCTGATCATCGACGGCGCCGAGCTCAACAACGGCTTCGCCGCTGCGGCCCGCAACATCCCGAACATGGACGTGCTGCCGATCCAGGGCATCAACGTCTACGACATCCTGCGCCGTCAGAAGCTCGTTCTGACCAAGGCCGCCATCGATGCGCTGGAGGCGCGCTTCAAATGACGAAGAACATCGAGGCTCGCCACTACGACGTGATCCTGTCGCCGGTCGTGACCGAAAAGGCCACGATCGCCTCGGAGCACAACAAGGTGCTGTTCAAGGTGGCCGCCAAGGCGACCAAGCCGCAGATCAAGGAAGCGATCGAGAAGCTGTTTGACGTCAAGGTCAAGAGCGTCAACACGCTGGTCCGCAAGGGCAAGACCAAGATCTTCCGCGGCAATCTCGGCTCGCAGTCGAACACCAAGCGCGCGATCGTGACCCTCGAAGAGGGCCACCGGATCGACGTCACCACCGGTCTGTAAGGTCGTACGACGATGGCACTGAAGACATTCAATCCTACGACGCCGGGCCAGCGCCAGCTGGTCATGGTCGATCGTTCGGCCCTCTACAAGGGCAAGCCGGTCAAGGCGCTCACCGAGGGCAAGCACTCCTCGGGCGGCCGCAACAACACCGGTCGCATCACCGTGCGCTTCCGTGGCGGTGGCCACAAGAAGACGCTGCGCACCGTGGATTTCAAGCGCGAGAAGATCGACGTCCCCGCGACCGTCGAGCGTCTCGAGTATGATCCGAACCGCACCGGCTTCATCGCGCTGATCAAGTATCAGGACGGCGAGCAGGCCTACATCCTGGCGCCGCAGCGCCTGGCCGTGGGTGACACCATCATCGCCGGCAACTACGTCGACGTGAAGCCGGGCAACGTCATGCCGCTCGGCAACATGCCGGTCGGCACGATCATCCACAACATCGAGGTCAAGATCGGGAAGGGCGGCCAGCTCGCCCGTTCCGCGGGCACCTATGCCCAGCTCGTCGGCCGCGACCAGGACTACGTGATCATCCGCCTGAACTCGGGCGAGCAGCGCCTGGTGCACGGCCGTTGCCGCGGCACGATCGGCGCGGTGTCGAACCCGGATCACATGAACACCTCGATCGGCAAGGCCGGCCGCAACCGTTGGCTGGGCCGCAAGCCGCATAACCGCGGTGTTTCGATGAACCCGATCGACCATCCGCACGGCGGTGGTGAAGGTCGTACCTCGGGCGGCCGCCACCCGGTCACCCCGTGGGGCAAGCCGACCAAGGGCAAGAAGACCCGCACCAACAAGTCGACCAACAAATTCATTCTCCTAAGCCGCCACAAGCGGAAGAAGTAAGGAACGCCGGACATGGTTCGTTCAGTCTGGAAAGGCCCGTTCGTCGAGGGTTCTCTGCTCAAGAAGGCAGATGCCGCCCGCGCGTCCGGCCGTCACGACGTCATCAAGATCTGGAGCCGTCGCTCGACGATCCTGCCGCAGTTCGTCGGCCTGACCTTCGGCGTCTACAACGGTCAGAAGCACGTGCCGGTGGCCGTCAACGAGGAAATGGTTGGTCACAAGTTCGGCGAGTTCTCGCCGACCCGGACCTTCCATGGCCACTCCGGCGACAAGAAAGCCAAGAAGGCTTGAGGATTAAACGATGAGCAAACCTAAGCGCGAACGGAGCCTCGCCGAGAACGAGGCCAAGGCGGTCGCCCGGATGCTGCGGGTGAGCCCGCAGAAGCTCAACCTGGTCGCCCAGCTCATTCGCGGCCGGAAGGCAGCTGCTGCGCTCGCCGATCTGCAGTTTTCGCGCAAGCGGATCGCGGTCGACGTGAAGAAGTGCCTGGAATCGGCTATCGCCAATGCCGAGAACAACCACGATCTCGACGTCGACGATCTCGTCGTGGCTCAGGCCTTCGTCGGCAACGGCCTCGTGATGAAGCGCTTCGCCGCTCGCGGCCGTGGCCGTTCGGGCCGTGTCTACAAACCATTTTCGCAGCTGACGATCATCGTTCGTCAGGTCGAAGCCGAAGCAGCCGCTTAAGGGCGCAGGAGAACACGATGGGTCAAAAGATCAATCCGATCGGTCTGCGTCTCGGCATCAACCGCACCTGGGATTCCCGCTGGTTCGCCGGCAAGCAGGAATACGGCAAGCTGCTGCACGAGGACGTCAAGATCCGTGAGATCCTGCACAAGGAGCTCAAGCAGGCGGCCGTCGCCCGCATCGTGATCGAGCGTCCGCACAAGAAGTGCCGCGTCACCATCCACTCGGCTCGTCCGGGTGTGGTGATCGGCAAGAAGGGCGCCGACATCGATAAGCTGCGCAAGAAGGTCGCGGACATCACCTCGTCCGACGTCGTCATCAACATCGTCGAGATCCGCAAGCCGGAACTCGATGCGACGCTGGTGGCCGAGTCGATCGCGCAGCAGCTCGAGCGCCGCGTGGCGTTCCGCCGTGCCATGAAGCGCGCCGTTCAGTCGGCGATGCGTCTCGGCGCGGAAGGCATCCGCATCAACTGCTCGGGACGTCTGGGCGGTGCGGAAATCGCGCGCATGGAGTGGTATCGCGAAGGTCGCGTGCCGCTGCACACGCTGCGCGCCGACATCGACTACGGCGTTGCGACCGCGTTCACGACCTTCGGCACCTGCGGCGTCAAGGTCTGGATCTTCAAGGGCGAGATCCTCGAGCACGATCCGATGGCCCAGGACAAGAGAATGGCCGAAGGCGAGACGGGTGGCAGTGGTGATCGTGGTGGCCGTCAGCGCCGCGATACGGCTGCAGCCTAAAGCCGCACAGGAATTTGAGGGCTTAAAGCCATGATGCAACCTAAGAAAACGAAGTTCCGGAAGGCGCATAAGGGCCGCATCCACGGCGTTGCGTCTTCGGGCGCGACGTTGGCGTTCGGCCAGTTCGGCCTGAAGGCGACCGAGCCTGAGCGCGTCACCGCGCGCCAGATCGAAGCCGCTCGCCGCGCGCTGACCCGCCACATGAAGCGCGCCGGCCGCGTCTGGATCCGCGTGTTCCCCGACGTTCCGGTGTCGAAGAAGCCGGCCGAAGTCCGCATGGGCTCCGGCAAGGGTTCGCCGGAATTGTGGGTCGCGCGCGTCAAGCCGGGCCGGGTGCTGTTCGAGATTGACGGCGTCAACACCCAGACGGCGCGTGAGGCGCTGACCCTGGCGGCCGCCAAGCTGCCGATCAAGACGCGCTTCGTCGAGCGCATTGCGGAGTAATGGCCATGGCCCAGATGAAGATCGAAGACATCCGCGCGATGAGCCCCGACCAGCAGGACGACGCCGTCCTGAACCTGAAGAAGGAGCGCTTCAACCTGCGCTTCCAGCGCGCCACCGGGCAGCTCGAGAACACCTCGCGCCTGCGCGAGGCCCGCCGTGACATCGCCCGGATCAAGACCGTCGCCGCGCAGACGCGCGCGAAGAAGAAGTAAGAGGCTTACGAAGATGCCGAAACGTACTTTGCAGGGCGTGGTCGTCAGCGACAAGCAAGCCAAGACCATCGTGGTGCGCGTTGATCGCCGCTTCACGCACCCGATCTACAAGAAGACGATCCGCCGTTCGAAGAACTACCACGCGCACGACGAGAGCAACGAGTTCAAGCCGGGCGACATGGTGTGGATCGAGGAATCGAAGCCGATTTCGAAGTTGAAGCGCTGGGTCGTGATCCGGGGCGAGCACAAGAAAAGCGCCTGATCTGTTGGCTTTAGCCGACTGACTTCAGGGAAATGTTGAGCGCCGGCTGGGCTGGCGCAAAGAGAAGAGGACGAGGTGCATCAATGATTCAGATGCAGACCAACCTCGACGTGGCCGACAATTCTGGCGCACGCCGTGTCATGTGTATCAAGGTGCTCGGGGGCTCCAAGCGCCGCTACGCCACGATCGGCGACATCATCGTCGTTTCGATCAAGGAAGCAATTCCGCGTGGCAAGGTGAAGAAGGGCGACGTGATGAAGGCCGTCGTGGTGCGCGTCCGCAAGGACATCCGCCGCGCCGACGGTTCGGTCATCCGCTTCGACCGCAACGCCGCCGTTCTGATCAACAACCAGTCCGAGCCGGTCGGCACCCGTATCTTCGGGCCCGTGCCGCGCGAGCTGCGCGCGAAGAACCACATGAAGATCATCTCGCTCGCGCCGGAGGTGCTGTGATGGCTGCCAAGATCCGCAAGGGCGACAAGGTCGTCGTGCTGACCGGCCGCGACAAGGGCCGCACCGGCGAAGTGTTCGAAGTGCGTCCCGACGCCGGCACGGCGCTCGTGCGCGGCATCAACATGGTCAAGCGTCATCAGAAGCAGACGCAGGCCCAGGAGGGCGGCATCATCTCGAAGGAGTCGCCGATCCAACTGTCCAACATCGCGTATGTCGGCAAGGACGGAAAGCCGACCCGCGTCGGATTCAAGATTCTGGCGGACGGCAAGAAGGTCCGCATCGCCAAGAGCTCGGGAGCTGAGATCGATGGCTGAGGCCGCTTACACGCCGCGCCTGCGCGCGGAATACGATGCGAAGATCCGCACGGCCATGACCGAGAAGTTCGGTTATGAGAACGTCATGCAGGTTCCGCGTCTGGACAAGGTCGTGCTGAACATGGGCGTTGGCGATTCCGTCAACGATCGCAAGAAGGCCGAGACCGCCGCTGCCGAGCTGACCCAGATCGCCGGCCAGAAGGCGATCGTGACCTATTCGCGTATCGCGATCGCGACCTTCAAGCTGCGTGAGAACCAGCCGATCGGCTGCAAGGTCACGCTGCGCAAGGCCCACATGTACGAGTTCATCGATCGCCTGGTGACGGTCGCGCTGCCGCGCGTCCGCGACTTCCGCGGCCTGAACCCGAAGAGCTTCGACGGCCGCGGCAACTACTCGCTCGGCATCAAGGAGCACATCATTTTCCCCGAGATCGACTTCGACAAGGTCACGGAAGCCCGCGGCATGGACATCACTGTCTGCACCACGGCCAAGACCGACGAAGAGGCGAGGGCCTTGTTGACCGCTTTCAATTTCCCGTTCCGGCAGTGAGACGCTGACCTAAAGCCTCTCAAACGCGGATACCCAGGAGCCAAGCATGGCAAAGAAGAGTTCAGTCGAGAAGAACAACCGGCGCAAGCGGATGGTGAAGAACGCCGCCGCCAAGCGCGAGCGGTTGAAGGCGATCATCGCCGACAAGAAGCTGCCGATGGAGGAGCGTTTCGCTGCGACGTTGAAGCTGGCGGAAATGCCGCGCAACTCGTCGGCAACCCGCATCCGCCTGCGTTGCGAGCTGTCGGGCCGCCCGCGCTCGAACTACCGCAAGAACAAGCTGTCCCGTATCGCGCTGCGCGAACTTGGCTCCAAGGGCATGGTCCCGGGCCTCGTGAAGTCCAGCTGGTAAGGAGGGTCGTTTAGATGTCTACGCACGATCCAATCAGCGATCTGATCACCCGTATCCGCAACGCGCAGATGCGCTCCAAGACCAAGGTCTCCACGCCTGGCTCGAAGATGCGCGAGAACGTGCTCGAGGTCCTCAAGTCCGAGGGCTACATCCGCGGTTACGCCACGCTCGAGCACTCCTCGGGCCGCAGCGAGATCGAGATCGAGCTGAAGTATTTCGACGGCGAGCCCGTCATCCGCGAGATCGAACGTGTTTCCAAGCCCGGGCGTCGCGTCTACGCTTCGGTGAAGAACCTGCCGCGGGTCAACAACGGGCTCGGCATTTCG
Source organism: Bradyrhizobium genomosp. III (assembly GCF_000261705.1). NCBI lineage: Bacteria > Pseudomonadati > Pseudomonadota > Alphaproteobacteria > Hyphomicrobiales > Nitrobacteraceae > Bradyrhizobium > Bradyrhizobium genomosp. III. Next base: position 44,914 of record NZ_AJQF01000379.1, read on the forward strand.
GTGTTGTCGACGCCGAAGGGGATCATGGCCGACCACAGCGCGCGCGACGCGAATGTGGGCGGTGAAGTCCTCTTCACGGTGTTCTGAGAAGGATTTTTGATCCATGTCACGTGTTGGCAAAAGGCCTGTGGCGGTTCCGTCGGGTGTGACCGCGACCGTCGATGGGCAGACCGTCAAGATGAAGGGGCCGAAGGGCCAGCTTCAGTTCGTCGTTCATGACGACGTCGAGGTGAAGCTCGAGAGCGGCCAGATCATGGTCAAGCCGCGGCTCGAGACCAATCGCGCCCGCGCGCTCTACGGTACCGCTCGCGCCCAGGTCGCGAATCTGGTCGAAGGCGTCACCAAGGGTTTCGAGAAGAAGCTCGAGATCACCGGCGTCGGTTACCGCGCCGCGATGCAGGGCAAGAACCTGCAGCTCGCGCTCGGCTACAGCCACGACGTGATCTACACGATCCCCGAGGGGATCACGATCACCGTGCCGAAGCCGACCGAGATCACGGTGACGGGCAGCGACATCCAGCGCGTCGGCCAGGTTGCGGCCGAGATCCGCGGTTATCGCCCGCCGGAGCCCTACAAGGGCAAGGGCGTGAAGTATGTTGGCGAATTCATCTTCCGCAAGGAAGGCAAGAAGAAGTAACGGAGCCGGTCATGTCCAAAGCCAAGGTTACCAATGCCCGGCGCAAGCGGAGTGTGCGGCTGAAGCTGCGCCGCTCCGGTGGTGGTCGTCCGCGTCTGTCGGTGTTCCGCTCGTCCAAGCACATCTACGCCCAGGTCATCGACGACCTGAAGGGCGAGACGCTGGCCTCTGCCTCTTCGCTCGAGAAGTCGATGCGCGACGGCGGCAAGACCGGCGCCGACATCGATGCGGCGAAGGCGGTCGGCAAGCTGCTGGCCGAGCGCGCCGCCGAGAAGGGCGTCAAGGAAGTCGTGTTCGATCGCGGCAGCTACCTCTACCACGGGCGCGTCAAGGCTCTTGCCGACGCAGCGCGTGAGAGCGGGCTGAGCTTCTAACAGAATTTGAGGATTGAGGCGCAAGCCTCTGAAGGATTGGAAAAATGGCAGAACGCGAACAACGTGGTGGACGCGATCAACGCGGCGGCGGCGGACGTGAACGCAGGGAGCGCGAGGAGCGCGACAGCGAGTTCGTCGACAAGCTCGTCCACATCAACCGCGTGGCCAAGGTCGTCAAGGGCGGCAAGCGCTTCGGTTTCGCAGCGCTGGTCGTGATCGGCGACCAGAAGGGCCGCGCCGGCTTCGGTCACGGCAAGGCGCGCGAAGTGCCGGAGGCGATCCGCAAGGCCACCGAGTCCGCCAAGCGCAACCTGACCCGCGTCTCGCTGCGTGAGGGCCGCACGCTCCATCACGACATCGCCGGCCGTCATGGCGCGGGCCGTGTCTACCTGCGTGCAGCTCCCGCCGGTACCGGCATCATCGCCGGCGGCCCGATGCGCGCCGTGTTCGAGACGCTCGGCGTCCAGGACGTGGTCGCCAAGTCGATCGGCTCGTCGAACCCCTACAACATGGTTCGCGCGACCTTCGACGCGCTGAAGCATCAGGATTCGCCGCGTTCAGTCGCAGCCCGCCGCAACATCAAGGTGTCCACTCTGCAGCCCCCCCGCCGTATCGGTGGTGATGCCGAGGCGGCTGCCGACTAACGGAAGCTCTGGAGTAGACTCCCATGGCCAAGGCCAGCAAGACGATCAAGCTCGAGCAGACCGGCAGCGCGATCCGGCGCCATCACTCGCAGCGCTCGACGCTGATCGGGCTCAAGCTCAACAAGATCGGTCGCACCAGCGAACTGCAGGACACCCCGGCAGTCCGTGGCATGATCGAGAAGGTTCACCATCTCGTCCGCATCGTCGACGAGAAGTAAATAAGGAGAAGGGCGATGAAGCTCAGCGATATCGCCGACAACGCCGGCTCGCGCAAGAAGCGCATGCGCGTCGGCCGTGGCATCGGTTCGGGCAAGGGCAAGCAGTCCGGCCGCGGCGGCAAGGGTCAGACCGCGCGTTCGGGCGTGCGCATCAAGGGTTTCGAAGGCGGCCAGATGCCGATGCATCGCCGTCTGCCCAAGCGCGGCTTCAACAACATCTTCCGTGTCGAGTTCGCCGAGATCAATCTCGACCGGCTCCAGGAAGCGGTCGATGCCAAGAAGATCGACGCCGGCAGCGTCGTGAACGTCGAGGCCTTGGTGAAGGGCGGCGTGCTGCGCCGGCCCAAGGGTGGCCTGCGGCTGCTCGGCCGCGGCGAGCTCAAGTCCAAGCTCAACATCGAAGTCCACGGCGCCACCAAGACCGCGATCGCCGCGGTCGAGAAGGCCGGCGGCTCGGTGAAGATCCTCGCCCCTGCCAAGGAAGAAGGCGAGGCGGCGTAACAACTGCGTCATTGGCCCGCGGCTCGCGGGCCTTTACGCGTGCGGGACGTGGACTTATCGAAGCCGAGCCCCAGATAATGTCCGGTGTCCGGTATAATGTAGCCCGGCCGCGGGCATGACGGCGCAATAGGCGGCGGGAGAAAGTCCAAGATGGCCTCTGCAGCGGAACAACTGGCAGCCAATCTCAATTTCGGTGCGTTTGCCAAGGCTGACGAACTGAAGAAGCGCATCTGGTTCACCCTGGGTGCGCTGCTCGTTTATCGGCTCGGGACCTACATCCCGCTCCCCGGCATCGATCCCAATATCTGGGAGCAGGTGTTCCGCTCCCAGGCGGGCGGCATCCTCGGCATGTTCAACATGTTCGCCGGCGGCGGCATCCACCGCATGGCGATCTTCGCCTTGAACATCATGCCGTATATCTCGGCCTCGATCATCATCCAGCTCCTCACCACCGTCTCGCCGCAACTCGAGGCGCTGAAGAAGGAAGGCGAGTCCGGCCGCAAGCTGCTGAACCAGTACACCCGCTATCTCACGGTGATCCTGGCCGCGTTCCAGTCCTACGGCATCGCGGTGGGCCTCGAGGGCGCCGGCAACGTCGTCAGCGACCCCGGCCTGTTCTTCCGCCTGTCCACCGCGATCACGCTGACCGGCGGCACCATGTTCCTGATGTGGCTGGGCGAGCAGATCACCTCGCGCGGCATCGGCAACGGCATCTCGCTGATCATTCTCGCCGGCATCGTCGCCGAGCTGCCCGCCGCGCTCGCCAACATGCTCGAGCTCGGCCGTCAGGGCGCGATGTCGACCGGCCTGATCCTGGTCGTCATCATCATGGCGGTCGCCGTGATCGCCTTCATCGTGTTCATGGAGCGCGCGCAGCGCCGCCTCCTGATCCAGTATCCGAAGCGCCAGGTCGGCAACAAGATGTTCGAGGGCCAGTCCTCGCATCTGCCGCTCAAGCTCAACACCTCCGGCGTGATCCCGCCGATCTTCGCGTCCTCGCTGCTGCTGCTGCCGACCACGGTAGCGAACTTCAACGCGGGCAGCGGGCCGGAATGGTTCCAGTGGATCACGACCCAGCTCGGCCATGGCCGTCCGCTGTTCCTGATCATGTATCTGGCGCTGATCGTGTTCTTCGCCTTCTTCTACACCGCGATCGTGTTCAACCCGACCGAGACCGCGGACAATCTGAAGAAGCACGGCGGCTTCATTCCGGGCATCCGTCCCGGCGAGCGTACCGCGGAATATATCGACTACGTGCTGTCGCGCATCACCGTGCTCGGCGCGGTCTATCTGGCGATCGTCTGCTTGATCCCGGAGATCCTGATCTCCTACGCCTCGGTGCCGTTCTACTTCGGCGGCACCTCGCTGCTGATCGTGGTCAGCGTCACCATGGACACGGTGGCACAGGTGCAGGGTTATCTGCTGGCGCATCAGTACGAAGGCCTGATCCGCAAGTCGAAGCTGCGCGGCCGCCGTAGATGAGAAGGGAGCTCGCGCGCCGGATCGCTTTCACGATTGGCGCGCTGCTCCTCTTCAGGCTCGGCATCCAGGTCCCGTTCGTCGGGATGGGGGCGCCGGGCCCGTCGTTCTCAGGCGAACATGTGGTTCGCTTTTCGATCTTCGCGCTCGGTATCCTTCCCTATCTGACGGCCGCGATCGTCGTCCGGCTTGTTTCGCTGGTATCGCGGCGCTTGAGCTCGCTCGAGAGATCGGGCGAGCGCGGCCGGCGCAGGATCTCCGGCTACACGCTGATCGTGACTCTGGTCTTCACCACCTTCCAGGCCTACGGCTACGCCTCGACCATCCGGACAATTCCGGCGCTGGTCCCCGATCCCGACGAATGGCCCGTGCTCGCGGCCACGGCCTCGATCGTGGGTGGCGTGTTCGTCCTGGTCTGGCTCAGCGAACAGATCACCCGCCATGGCATCGGCAATGGCCTGGCGCTGCTGCTCAGCGTCAATATTCTCGTTCATGTCCCGGTCGACATCGCCGGCATCGCACGCCTTCTGCAGGACGGCCAGGTATCCGGCAGTGTCGTGCTGGTCCACGCGCTCGTCTGGATCGGGGTCATCGCCCTGATCGTCTTCGTCGAAGGTGCGCGACGCAATGTCGGCGTCGAGTTCGCCGAGCGCAGACTCGGAGATCGCCTGCTGTCCGCGCGAGCAGCGATTCTCCCGATCAAGATCAACAGCGCAGGTTTTCTGGTGCCGGCCACGGTGGCGCCCTGGATCCTGTTTCTGCCGGTGGCCGGTTTGGCCTACGTCTTTGGTGCCGACACGCCGTGGGTCGCCGCCGCCTACCGGCACCTTGGGTTTGGCATGCTGGCCCATTTGGTCCTTGGATCGGTTGCGATCTTTGTGCTGGCCTTCATCTACACGGCCTACGTCGTCGATCCCGAGCACGCGGCCAAATCCCTGGCCGCGCGCGACGGCACGATTCCCGGTGTCGCACCGGGCGAGGCGACCGCCGACTATCTCGACCGCGTCGTGTCATTGACGACAGTCGTCGGAGCCGTCTACCTGACTGTGTTGCAGTTGATTCCGGAGGTCTTCGAGCTTTACGGGATCGGGCTGCCTTATAGTATGATGATCAATGGCGGTGGGGCGCTGGTTGTGGTTTGCACCGCTCTTGATATCAAAACACAGGTGCGCGACGTATCGCTCACCAATCCGGGGGGCGTACGCCGATGAGAATTATACTTCTGGGACCGCCGGGGTCGGGCAAGGGGACCCAGGCGCAGTTGCTGGTGCAACGCTATGGCATCGTCCAGCTCTCGACCGGCGAGATGCTGCGTGCCGCGGTTGCGGCCGGTACGCCGGTCGGGCTGAAGGCCAAGGAGATCATGGCCAGCGGTGGTCTCGTACCCGACGAGGTCGTGGTCGGAATCATCTCCGATCGGATCGACCAGCCGGACGCCAAGAACGGTTTCATCCTCGACGGTTTCCCGCGCACCGTGCCGCAGGCCGAGGCGCTGGACGAGCTGCTCAAGCACAAGCACCTCAAGCTCGACGCCGTGATCGAGCTCCGCGTCAACGAGAGCGCGCTGCTGAACCGTGTCGAGACCCGCGTCGCCCAGATGCGTGAGCGCGGGGAGGAGGTCCGACTCGACGACACGCCGGAGGTCCTGACCAAGCGGTTGGCCAGCTACCGCAACCAGACGGAACCGCTGATTCACTACTATTCCGAGCGGCGGAAACTCTCGACCATCGACGGTATGATGGCCATCGACGAGGTCACCCGCGCCATTCATCGCCAGCTCCTGGCGTTAGGGGCAGTCGAGCCCAGGACCCACGCCAAAAGCGCAGCCAAGGCGGGCCCGGCCAAGAAGGCCAAGGCCAGCAAGAAGGCGAGCAGGAAAGCCAGGAAAACAGCCAAACAGCCCGCCAAAACGACCAAAAAACCCGCCAAATCGGCCAAAAAGGCCGCCAAGACGGCGGTGAGGGGCCCCAAGAAGACGGCCAAGAAAGCCGGCAAGAAAGCGGCCAGGAAGACCGTCAAGAAAGCGGCGAAAAAGGCAGCCCAAAAGACCGCCAAGAAGGCTGTCAAAAAGGGTGCCAAAAAGGCCGCAAAAAAGGTCACGAAAAAGCGAGCTAAGCGCTAGCAGCGGTTGACGAAAGCCCCTGGAATCCCCTAATAAGCCCCGCATCCAAGTCGGATAGTTTCAAACGATGCCGGGCCCCAGGAAGACCAGGGGTGGGCGTCGTGTTCGCGTTTGTGAACACCTGCCCGAGAAACCAAGCACTTAAAGACCGGTTCCTGACGAGGGATCGGCAACAGGAGAGAAGGCCGTGGCCCGTATTGCCGGCGTGAACATCCCGACCAACAAGCGCGTGCTGATCGCGCTCCAGTATATCCATGGCATCGGTCAGAAGATCGCCGGTGAGATCCTGGAGAAGGTGAAGATCCCCGTGGATCGTCGCGTCAATCAGCTGAGCGACGCCGAAGTGCTCCAGATCCGCGAAGTGATCGACCGCGACTATCTCGTCGAGGGCGACCTGCGTCGTGAGGTCGGCATCAACATCAAGCGTCTGATGGACCTCGGCTGCTATCGCGGCCTGCGTCATCGTCGCGGCCTGCCGGTACGCGGCCAGCGCACCCACACCAATGCGCGCACGCGCAAGGGTCCGGCCAAGGCCATCGCCGGCAAGAAGAAGTAAGTTTTCGAATCCAATCGCGGCGTGTGGCGAACAGGGATGACCCGTTCGCCACGCGCCTTTCGTTCCACAGGTGTAGCCGCTGGCATTACGGCGGCGTTTGAGATCTTCAGGAAAGGTACTCTATGGGCAAGGAAGCCACCCGCGTTCGTCGTCGTGAGCGCAAGAACATCGCCTCCGGCGTCGCGCACGTGAACTCGTCGTTCAACAACACGACCATCACCATCACCGACGCGCAGGGCAACACGATTGCCTGGTCTTCCGCCGGCACGATGGGTTTCAAGGGCTCGCGCAAGTCGACCCCGTACGCCGCGCAGGTTGCCGCCGAGGACGTGTCCAAGAAGGCGCAGGAGCACGGCATGCGCACGCTGGAAGTCGAAGTCGCAGGTCCCGGTTCGGGCCGCGAGTCGGCGCTCCGCGCGCTTCAGGCCGCGGGCTTCACCGTCACCTCGATCCGTGACGTGACCACGATCCCGCACAACGGTTGCCGTCCCCGCAAGCGTCGGCGCGTTTGATTTCGAGTTGCGGGCGCATTGGCGCCCGCAATGACTTTTCTAAGAAGCCGCGGGAATGATCCGCGGCCTTTCTCCAACGCCAGTATTTGAGCTTTCAAATTGACTGGCCTGTATGGGTGAAACAGTGACGATCCAGAAAAATTGGCAAGAACTGATTCGACCGAACAAGCTCCAGGTCACGCCCGGCAGCGATTCGAACCGTTTCGCGACCATCGTCGCCGAGCCGCTCGAGCGCGGCTTCGGCCAGACGCTCGGCAACGCGCTGCGCCGCATCCTGCTCTCCTCGCTCCAGGGCGCGGCAGTGCAGTCGGTGCACATCGACGGCGTGCTGCACGAGTTCTCCTCGATCGCTGGCGTTCGTGAGGACGTCACCGACATCGTGCTCAACATCAAGGACATCTCGATCAAGATGCAGGGCGAAGGCCCCAAGCGCATGGTCGTGAAGAAGCAGGGCCCGGGCGTCGTCACCGCCGGCGACATCCAGACCGTCGGCGACGTCGTGGTGCTGAACCCCGATCTGCAGATCTGCACCCTCGACGAGGGCGCGGAGATCCGCATGGAGTTCACGGTCGCCACCGGCAAGGGCTACGTGCCCGCCGAGCGCAACCGCCCCGAGGACGCGCCGATCGGCCTGATCCCTGTCGACAGCCTGTACTCGCCGGTCCGCAAGGTCTCCTACAAGGTCGAGAACACCCGCGAGGGCCAGATCCTCGACTACGACAAGCTGACCATGACGATCGAGACCAACGGCGCGATCTCGCCGGATGACTCCGTGGCTTACGCCGCGCGCATCCTGCAGGATCAGCTCAACGTGTTCGTCAACTTCGAAGAGCCGCGCAAGGAAGTTGCCCAGGAGATCATCCCGGACCTCGCCTTCAACCCGGCCTTCCTCAAGAAGGTGGACGAGCTCGAGCTGTCGGTGCGTTCGGCCAACTGCTTGAAGAACGACAACATCGTCTACATCGGCGACCTCGTGCAGAAGAGCGAGGCGGAAATGCTCCGCACTCCGAACTTCGGCCGCAAGTCGCTGAACGAGATCAAGGAAGTGCTGGCCCAGATGGGTCTGCATCTCGGCATGGAAGTGCCGGGCTGGCCGCCGGAGAACATCGACGAGCTCGCCAAGCGCTTCGAGGATCACTACTGATCCGAGCTACGACAGGCTAAAGCGCGAGTTCATCGCGCTTTAGCGGGCGAACGCAGGCAGCCCACCTGAGCAACATGTCCGACGAACCGTCGCGGCAGTTTTTACGTAAGGAATAGTCACATGCGTCACGGCAAGGTTCATCGGAAGCTCAATCGCACTGCCGAGCATCGCCGCGCGATGTTCGCCAATATGTGCGCCGCGCTGATCAAGCACGAGCAGATCGTCACCACGCTGCCGAAGGCGAAGGAATTGCGTCCGATCGTCGAGAAGCTCGTCACCCTCGGCAAGAAGGGTGGGCTGGCCATGCGCCGCCAGGCCATCTCCGAGATGCGCGACAAGGACCAGGTCAAGAAGCTGTTCGACGTGCTGGCGCCTCGCTACAAGGACCGTCAGGGCGGCTACACCCGCATCATCAAGGCCGGCTTCCGCTACGGCGACAATGCCGCGATGGCCGTGATAGAGTTCGTCGATCGCGACGTCGATGCCAAGGGCCAGGATTCCGGTCCGGTGCAGGAGAAGGAAGCCGAGGCGGCGTAAGCCGATCGGCATTGAATTCGAGAGCGGCGCCTTCGGGCGCCGCTTTTTTTTGGCCGGCGCCGTACCTTATCGGTGCTTGCGGTATCGTCCCGGCTTTCGCCGTGACGACGAGTCCATGCCTTCCTCACGCCTGAGTGAGCGCCAATTGCGGTCTCATGTCGAGCGCCCGATATCTCCACCGACATTGATGGAGATGAGACATGAACATCGACCTTTCCGGAAAGACCGCCCTCGTAACCGGCTCGACGGCCGGCATCGGCCACGCCATCGCCAAAGGCCTCGCGGCCTCCGGCGCGAGTGTCGTGATCAACGGGCGCGGCCAGGACAAGGTCGATGCCGCCGTGCGCAAGCTGGAAGGGACGGGCGCGAAGGTGCGCGGTATCGCTGCCGACGTCTCGACCGCGGCGGGCTGCAAGGCGCTCGTTGCGGCGCTGCCAGAGGTCGACATCCTCATCAACAACGCCGGCATCTTCGAGCCCAAGGATTTCTTCGAGATTCCGGACGAGGACTGGAGCCGCTTCTTCGAAGTCAACGTCATGAGCGGCGTGCGGCTGTCGCGCGCTTATCTGAAGGGCATGCTCAAGCGCAACTGGGGCCGCATCGTCTTCATCTCATCGGAGTCCGGGCTCAACATTCCCGTCGAGATGATCCACTACGGCATGAGCAAGACGGCCCAGCTCTCGGTCGCGCGCGGTCTTGCGCAGCTTACCCGCGGCACCGGCGTCACCGTCAATTCCGTGCTGCCGGGCCCGACCATGTCGGAGGGCGTCGAGACTTTTGTGAAAGATCTCGCGAAGCAGAACGGTCAGTCCGTGGACGAGGCCGCCGCCAATTTCGTCAAGCAGCATCGCCCGAGCTCGCTGTTGCAACGCTTCGCCAGTGTCGACGAGATCGCCAACATGGTGGTCTATGTTGCGTCGAAGCAAGCGTCCGCGACCAACGGTGCGGCGCTGCGGGCCGAGGGCGGCATCGTCAATACCATCGCCTAGGTGAGGCGGTAGGGTGGGTTAGCCGAGCAGATGCGCGAAGCGCATCTGCTCGGCGTAACCCACCACTGGTACTATCTGCGGACGCAGAAGAGGTGGGTTACGCTGCGCTAACCCACCCTACGAGGCCTTCGCCTACCACCCCTCCAGCACGATCTTGCCGCGCGACTTGCCGCTCTCGAGCAGCGCATGCGCGCGCTTGAGGTTGGCAGCGTTGATCGTGCCGAAAGTCTGGTCGAGCGTGGTACGCAGCACGCCCTTGTCGATGAGGTCGGCGACGTCGTTCAGCAGATGATGCTGCGCGATCATGTCTGATGTCTGGAACGAGGAGCGCGTGAACATCGATTCCCAGTGCACCGAGATCGCCTTGCCCTTGAACGTGCCCATGGTGAATTCCGGGGGATCGTCGATCAGGCCGAACCGGCCCTGCGGCGCCATGAACTCGGCGATCGCCTTGTAGTGCTGATCGGTGAAGGTGAGGCTCGCCACCAGCGCGACCGGCGGCAGCTTGAGCTTCTCGATCTGCTCCTTCATCGGTTTTCCGTGGTCGATCACCGCATGCGCGCCGAGATCGAGGCACCATTTCTGCGAGTCCGGCCGCGTCGCGGTCGCAACCACCGTCAATCCGGTGAGGCGGCGGGCGAGCTGGATCAGTATCGAGCCGACGCCGCCGGCGCCGCCCGTGATCAATAGCGTACGCGGATCGACGCTCTTGCCGGGCACCGCGCCGAGCCGATCGAACAGCAATTCCCAGGCGGTGATGGAGGTGAGGGGAAGGGCAGCGGCTTGCGCGAACGAGAGGCTCTTCGGCTTGTTGCCGACGATGCGCTCGTCGACCAGATGGAATTCGGAATTGGTCCCCTGGCGCAGGATCGAGCCTGCGTAGAACACCTCGTCGCCCGGCTTGAACAGCGTGACCTCGGGCCCGACGGCATCGACCACGCCGGCCGCGTCATAACCCAGGATCTTGGTCTCGCCCTCGGGCGGCGCTGCGCGCTTGCGCACCTTGTAATCGACCGGATTGGCCGAGATCGCCTTCACGGCGACGCGGATGTCGCGCCCTCCGGGCTCGGGCTTTGCGGTTTCGAAATCGATCAGCGCATCCTGATCCTCGATCGGAAGCGATTTCTTGTAGCCGACGGCTTTCATGGCTTGTCTCCATCAGATGCGCGCAGCTTGGCATGGGCGCGCCTGGCCTGCTAACTGTCCCGCTAGCTCCAATTTGGCAAGTACTGTAAATTCGGGGGTATAGTCCCTGTTTGGATACTATTGGGAAAACACGCATGAAACGGCGCAATTTTGCCCGGCGCCCGGGCTGCTCGGTCGAAGCGACGCTGGATCTGATCGACGGCAAGTGGAAGGGCGTGATCCTCTACCATCTGCAGAGCGGCACCCAGCGCTTCGGCGAATTGCGCCGCCGGATGCCCGGCATCACCCAGCGCATGCTGACAAAGTAGCTGCGTGCGCTGGAGGAGGACAAGCTCGTCATCCGCAAGGTCTATGCCGAGGTGCCACCGCGCGTCGAATATTGCCTCTCCGACCTCGGCGAGAGCCTCAAGCCCGTGATCGATATCCTGAAGGCCTGGGGCGAGAGCCATCAGCAGCGCCTGTCCTGCGCGCCGGCGCCGGCCGTGGTGAAGAAGCCGAAGCGCGCGGCGTGAGTTTGTCCAAGGTGGCGCCGCACTCTCGGTGTCATCCCCGCGAACGCGGGGATCCATAACCCCAGGAAGAAGTTTCAGCACGAGCTGCCAACTCCGAGCCTTCGCCAAACTACTCCCTGTGGTTATGGGTCCCGGGTTCCCGCGGTCGCGCGCCCCGGGACGACGTCCATGGCCTCAGAACGCGAATTGCGTGCGCATCGCGACCGCGTCGAACTTCGAGCCGACGTCTGCGGTCGAGATCGGCGAGGCTTGCCTCGACACCGTGCCATGCAGATAGTCGAGCATGAAGCGGACGTTGCCGTTGACGTACCAGTTGAGCGCCAGCGTGTAGACGGTCTGCCGGCCGCCGGCGATGCCGGTTGCTGTGCCCAACTGATTGTTGAGGTCGACCGTCGAGAAGCGCCCCGCGATCTCCCACGCACCCCAGCCGCCGCCTTCGAGCGAGAACGGATGCGCCGGCTTGACGCCGCTATAGGCCGCGTTCGCCGCGTTGTAGCTGCGGCCTTCGCCCGTCAGCACGTAGCCGGCCTGCGCGTAGCCGCCCTGGAATTTCAGGCTGGATGCGCCGACCAGCGGCACGCCGGTGTTGGCGGTCCGGTCGACATTGTACCAGAAATATTCGCCCTGAACGATGAGCGGACCGTAGGTTGCGGCCGCTTCGACACTATAGACCTGCGCGCCCGAGACATTGGCGATCGCGCCGGTCGAGATCAGCGTGGTCGGGTCGAGACGCAATTCCGGACGATCGCTGAGCGTGACGGTTTGCGTGTTGGCGATGAGATTGCGCGGCGGCTGGATCAGCCATTGGGCGTCGGCACCGATATGCACCGAATAGTCCTTGCCGCTGATCGGGTTGCCGGCAATGCGCGCCACAGCGCCGTATTGCTCGCTCGTACCTGCCGGCGCCGCGCTTGAAGCCGAGTGGATCGCACCGGTCGACGGCCCCGTGACATAGCCGCCGATCCAGAGCTGGTCGTTGTACCAGCGCGTACCGGCCGCGGAGCGGAAGTCGCCGGCAGCGATATTGGTGGCGATGATGCCGGCCGAGGCGCGCTCCATGAACATGATGTCATTGGAGCTCGTGGCCTCATCGAGCGTGTAGGGCAGATCCATGATGCCGGCTTCGATCGCCATCTTGCCGCCGAACGGCTTCAAGCCGGTGTAGCTGAGATAGGCATTTTCGACGCCGGAGACGCCGCCGCCCGGCAGTGATCCAGGAGCCGTGCCGCCAAAACCGTCGGACGAGCCGCCAAAATCGTAGACCAGCGCGAAGTTCCAGTCGTTGAAGAATTTGCCGGTGACGCCGATGCGCGCGCGGCGGACGTTCTGGCCGCTGTCGAGCTTCTGCGGCACGGTCGCCGCCGTGTTGGGACGATAGTCATAGCCGCCGACATCCCAGTGCAGGCGGCTGGTGATGGCGACGCAATTTGCCTGGTCCGCGGTGCAGATGGTCGGCCGGTTGTTCGGCATGGTCACGACCACGCCGGACGCAGTCGCCGGTCCCTTGACGGGGATCGCCGCGTTCGCGTTGGCCACCACCGCCTTCGCCTCCGAGCGCGCTTCGGCTTTGGCCTCGGCCTTTGCTTCGGCCTTTGCTTCGGCCTTGGCTTTTGCCGTGGCCGCCGTGTTTGCGGCGGTCTGGCTCTGGAGCTTGTCGAGCTTCTGCTCCAGCATCTTCAACTGTTGTTTGAGCAGCGCGATCTCCTGCTCGCTGCTGCTTGCTGATTGGGCCTGGGCCTGCGAGGCCGCCAACGCTCCGGCGAGGCTGATCGCCGTGGCTGCAATCCTTGTCCTGCTCACGTCATGACTCCATCGTTTGACGAAACTTCTAAGCCGCCGGCGGAAGAGCCTAGGTATGATAGATGACTGCCCCGCGACGCTGCGCCCCGTTAAGCGGGTTCCTGCTGATGCAAATTCGCCGCAACCGAATCCCCTCGGCTCCACAATGCGGGATGATGCACATCATGCCAATCGAGCCCTCAGGCAAATTGCCGATTCGCACGCCGAGCTTGCATTCCGGACACACCGGAAAGGGGGGCGAATTGCCGCCCGGCGCCCTTCTATTGGGGGGCGAACGCGCCTATATTCCGGCGTCTTTTCCAAGAGGTAGGAATGTTTCGATCGATCCGGACCGCCGTCGTCACGGCACTGTGCATAGGCTTTTCCGCCCACTTCAACCCGGCCGCGGCGCAGGACCGTCGGGTCCCGTCGTCGCCGGCCGAGCTGCGGCTGTCCTATGCGCCGATCGTGCAGCGGGTGCAGCCGGCCGTGGTCAACGTCTATGCCGCCAAGGTGGTGCAGAACCGCAATCCGCTGCTGGACGATCCGATCTTCCGCCGCTTCTTCGGCGTGCCGGGCCAGCAGCCCGAGCAGATGCAGCGCTCGCTCGGCTCCGGCGTCATCGTCGATGCGTCCGGCCTCGTCGTCACCAACGTCCATGTCATCGAGGGCGCGGACCAGGTGAAGGTGTCGCTGTCGGACAAGCGCGAGTTCGAGGCGGAGATCCTGCTGAAGGATACGCGCACCGATCTTGCCGTGCTGCGCCTGAAGGACACCAAGGAGAAATTCCCGACCCTCGATTTCACCAATTCCGACGAATTGCTGGTCGGCGACGTCGTGCTCGCGATCGGCAATCCCTTCGGCGTCGGCCAGACCGTGACTCACGGCATCATCTCGGCGCTGGCGCGCACGCAGGTCGGCATCACCGATTATCAGTTTTTCATCCAGACCGATGCGGCGATCAATCCCGGCAATTCCGGCGGCGCGCTGGTCGACATGGCCGGCAAGCTGGCGGGCATCAACACCGCGATCTATTCGCGCTCCGGCGGCTCGCAAGGCATCGGATTTGCGATCCCTGCGAACATGGTGCGTGTCGTCGTCGCCTCCGCCAAGAGCGGTGGCAAGGCGGTGAAGCGGCCGTGGCTCGGGGCAAGATTGCAGGCGGTGACGCCCGAGATCGCCGAGAGCCTCGGCCTGCGATCGCCGACCGGCGCGCTGGTCGCGAGCGTGGTGTCGAACGGCCCCGCCGCGAAGGCCGGCCTGAAGTCCTCCGATCTCATCACCGGGATCGATGGCCAGACCGTGGATGATCCCAATGCGTTCGACTATCGCTTCGCTACCCGTCCGCTCGGCGGCAGCGCGCAGATCGACGTGCAGCGCAGCGGCAAGCCGCTCAAGCTGACGGTGGCGCTGGAGACCGCGCCCGATACGGGACGTAACGAGCTCGTCGTCACCGCGCGATCGCCGTTCCAGGGCGCGAAGGTTTCGACCATCACGCCGGCGGTGGCCGACGAGCTGCATCTGGATGCAGATACCGAGGGTGTCGTGATCACCGATCTCGGCGGCGACAGTGCGGCCGCAAATGTCGGCTTCCAGAAGGGCGATATCATTCTGGCGGTCAACAACCAGAAGATCAGCAGGACCGGTGACCTCGAAAAGGCGGCCGGAGAGCGCCCGCGCATCTGGCGTATCACGCTGGTGCGCGGCGGCCAGCAGATCAACGTCACGCTGGGCGGATGAGTCCGAAGCGACCACAAACGCCAACGCTCTTTGCCGCGGCGGGGCTCGACCACGAGGCTCCGCATCCGCTGCCGGACCGGCTGCGCCCGCGCGCGCTGTCGGAGGTCGTCGGCCAGGATCACATCCTCGGCCCTGACGGCGCGCTGACGCGCATGCTGGAGACGCGCACGCTCGGCTCCCTGGTGTTCTGGGGCCCGCCCGGCACCGGCAAGACCACGGTGGCGCGGCTGCTCGCGGATGCGACGGATTTGCATTTCGAGCAGATCTCCGCGGTGTTCTCCGGCGTCGCCGATCTGAAAAAGGCGTTCGACGCCGCGCGCGCCCGCCGCGAGATGGGCAAGGGCACGCTCTTGTTCGTCGACGAGGTGCACAGATTCAACCGTGCCCAGCAGGATTCGTTTCTGCCCGTGATGGAGGACGGCACGGTGGTGATGGTCGGTGCCACCACCGAGAATCCGTCCTTCGAGCTCAACGCGGCGTTGCTCTCGCGCGCGCGCGTCTTGGTGTTTCGCTCGCTCGATGCCGCCGCGATCGAAAAACTGTTCGCGCATGCCGAGGAGGTCGAAGGCAAGAAGCTGCCGCTCGATGCCGAGGCGCGCGCGGTGCTGGTGCGCATGGCCGATGGCGATGGCCGCGCTTCGCTGACGCTCGCCGAAGAGGTCTGGCGCTCGGCGCGGGCGGACGAGATTTTCAATGCTGCGCAGTTGCAGGAGATTTTGCAGCGTCGCGCGCCGATCTACGACAAATCGGCCGATGGCCATTACAATTTGATCTCGGCGCTGCATAAGTCCGTGCGCGGCTCCGATCCCGATGCTGCGCTGTATTATCTCGCGCGCATGTTGGATGCCGGCGAGGACCCGCTGTTCCTGGCACGCCGCGTCGTGCGCATGGCGGTGGAGGACATCGGCCTTGCCGATCCGCAGGCGCTCGTCATCGCCAATGCGGCCAAGGACGCGTTCGACTTCCTCGGCCATCCCGAAGGCGAACTCGCCATCGCGCAGGCCGTCGTCTATCTCGCCACCGCGCCGAAATCGAACGCAGTCTACACCGCCTTCGGCACCGCGATGCAGGTCGCAAAGCAAGCCGGCTCGCTGCTGCCGCCCAAGCACATCCTCAATTCGCCGACCAAGCTGATGAAGTCGGAAGGATACGGCGCGTCTTACGAATACGACCACGACGCCCCCGATGCCTTTTCCGGCCAGGACTACTTTCCGGAAGCCCTGGGCCGCCAGACCTTCTACGACCCACCCGAGCGCGGCTTCGAGCGCGAGATCCGGAAGCGGCTGGATTACTGGGCCAAGCTGCGGAAGGAGCGGGGCGGCTCGCGCTAAAAACGGCCATTTCGCCGTGACGGGACCCGGCTTTTAGGGTACGCAGGCAACCATGAGCCGCCGCATCAAAAGAACCGATCCAAAGCCCCGCTCGCGCGACGAGCGCAAGGAATCCCGCCCGTTCAAGGCGCGTAGCGCGAAGACCGCGGGACCGCGGCCGGGTGGCAAGCCCGGCGGCAGCAAGCCGCCGCGCTTTGCCGGCGAGCGTGCCGAGCGGCGCGCGCCCAAGGCCAGGCTGGAGAAGGCTGAGCTGGAAAGGGCCGCGCCCGAGAAGCCCGTGGAGGCGCTGCTGCCGACCAAGGTGCAGACCGTCAAGGTGACCGCCGACGAGAACAACATGCGCGTCGATCGTTTCCTCGAGGCGCGCTTTCCCGGCCTGTCGTTCTCCCACATCCAGCGTGTCGTCCGCAAAGGCGAGTTGCGCGTCGACGGCAAGCGTGTCGACAGCAAGGACCGCCTGGAGGAGGGCCAGAGCGTCCGCATTCCGCCGCTCAAGCTCGACACGCCGAAGGCCGTCGGCGAGCTCTCGGAAGCTGCCCAGAAGACGCTCAAGGCGCTGAAGGAGATGACGATCTTTGAGGACGACGACGTCCTCGTGCTGAACAAGCCGGCCGGCCTTGCGGTGCAGGGCGGCTCGGGCATGACGCGGCACATCGACCAGATGCTGGAGGTGATGCGCGATTCCAAGGGCCAGAAGCCACGCCTGGTGCATCGTATCGACCGGGAGACGTCAGGCTGTCTGCTGGTCGCCAAGACGCGCTTCGCCGCTTCGCATCTGACCGGCGCGTTCCGCTCGCGCTCGGCGCGAAAAGTCTATTGGGCGCTGGTGCCGGGCCTGCCGAAGCCGAAGCAGGGCCGCATCTCGACCTTCCTCGCCAAGGAAGAGAGCGAGGACGACACCATCATGCGCATCGCCCAGCATGGCGACGAGGGCGCCAGCCACGCGGTGACATATTACGCGGTGGTCGAGACCGCCGGCAACAAGCTGACCTGGGTGTCGCTGAAGCCGGTGACGGGGCGCACCCATCAGCTGCGCGCCCACATGGAGCATATCGGCCATCCCATCGTCGGCGATCCCAAATATTTCAACATCGAGAACTGGCAGCTGCCGGGGGGCCTGCAAAACCGGCTGCATCTGCTGGCACGCCGCATCGTCATTCCGCATCCGCGCGGCGGCGTGATCGACGCCACGGCGCCGTTGCCGCCGCACATGCAGCAGTCGTGGAATCTGCTCGGGCTCGATGCAAGCCGGTTTGATCCAATCGAGAACGCGCCGGAGGAGTAGGGGGCGGAGGGCGCGAGTTTCCCCGGTGTCGTCCCGGCGAAAGCCGGGACCCATACCGCGGAATCTATCTGTGACGCGCAGTCTTCGTACCGACGAAGAAGTTCAACTGCGGTCTTCGCCAAACTTCTCCCTGTGATTATGGGTCCCGGCTTTCGCCGGGACGACACCGAGGATTTGGCTGGCTAACGTTGCTCACTTCCGGAACTGCTCCAGAAACATCCGCAAGCTGTCATGCGCGCTCTCGATGTCCGTGATCAGCCAGCCATCGGGGCCGTTGACCAGGACGAAGTTCAGCGCGACCTTCCGACCGCGATTGTCGAAATTCGCCGCGACATAGGTCTTGTCGTATTGCCTGCGCACGACCGCGATCGTAACAGGGCCGAGCTGCCAGCTCGGGCTCTGCACCAGGAAGTCGTAGGGCTCGACCCGCGGCGCGCTCCAGGCCCTGCGCAGGGGCGCATCGAAAAATTGCCGGGCGGTCACCGCATCCCGCGGCAGGCCTTTGGACAGCTCCGGCGCGCCGTCGCCGTAATGGGCGTAGACGTTGCGCACCAGCGATTCCGGGGTGCGAAAGCCCGCCTCCGCCGCAGCTGGCCATAGCCAGGCGAACAGGGCCGCAATGCCCGCAAGTTCCCTCATGCCCGCGCTCGCTTTATCGGCCGCAAGTCTTGGCTTAAGACGGTCTTGGCTTAAGACGGTCTTGGCTTAAAACGCTCTTATCTTAAAAGCCTAGCATCCAGCGATCGGGACCGAGAACTCACATGCGCGAATTGTTCGAAGAAGCTGCAGGGCAGCCCCCGCCGGATCCGCGGGAATCTGCGCGCGCGTCCGCGCGCACGCCGCAGCGCAAGCGCTTCTACAAGGAGGCGAGCGCGACCGAAGCCGAGGGTGGTTTCGCCATCACGCTCGACGGCAAGCCGATCCGCACGCCCTCCGGCCGCCAGGTGGTGATTCCGTCGCGCGCGCTCGCCGATGCGGTGGCCGCGGAATGGGCGGCTCAGGGCGAGAGCATCGACCCCGTGACCATGCCGTTGACGCGGATCGCCAACAGCGTGGTCGAGGGCGTGGTCGATAAGGTCGAGCTGGTCAGCGACGACCTCGCGAAATATCTCGAGTCCGATTTGCTGTTCTATCGTGCCGGCCATCCCGAAGGGCTGGTCGCCCGCGAGGCCGCGCATTGGGATCCCGTGCTGTTCTGGGCCGCGGACGCGCTGGGCGCGCATTTCATCCTGTCCGAGGGCGTCATGCATGTGAAGCAGCCCGACGAGGCGGTCGAGGCCGCGCGCGCGGCGCTGCCGGGGGACGCCTGGTCGGTCGCCGCACTCCACGTGGTGACGACCCTGACCGGCTCGGCGCTGCTGGCGCTGGCGCTCGCTCATGGCGTGCGCGATGCCGGCCAGGTCTGGGCCGCCGCCCATGTCGATGAGGACTGGAACATCGACCAATGGGGCGTGGACGAGGAGGCCGCCAGCCGCCGGGCCACCCGTCTCAGGGATTTCGAGGCCGCCGTGGCGGTTCTGGCGGCGGCAAAGGCGTCCGCAGTCGAAGGTCCTTAACGAGAGGTTTACGACGGCGGCCTTAGGGTGTGGCCAGCGCTCCATGGGCCCCCTGAGATGCCGACGCCGGTCACTTCCATCCTCCCCGTCAGTGCCGCCAGCCCCGTGGCTGATGCGACGACGCCCGACCTCGTGCTGCAGGCCGGCAGCGTCGTCGATGCCAGGGTCGTCAGTGTGATGGCCGACAATCTGGTGCGGATCGCGATCGCCAACCTTTCGATGGACGTGATGTCGGAGGTGGCGCTGACGCCGGGGCAGAATCTCCAGCTGGCGGTCTCGCAGAACGACGGCACCATCAGGCTCGCCGTGATGAACGGGGCAGGGGGGGCTGCCGCCGATCAGATCACGCTGACGCCGCGTGCGGCTTCGCTGGTGGAAAGCCCGCCGCTGGCGCCATCCGCGACCACGACGCGCAACACGCTGACGCCATTGGAGCAGGTCGCCGTCACCGCGGCCTCGGCCGAGGCCGCCACAAAACAGGGCAGCCAGGCGCCGCTGTTCGCCAATCTGGCATCCGTCGTCACCGCCAGCGATTTGCCTGCGGGCTTGAAGCAGGCGGTGCTGGACGTGCTGGCGCAGCAGACGCCGCTCAGTCCCGGGCTCGATGGCGCCGATGTCGAAACCGCGTTTCAGAAATCCGGCTTGTTCTTCGAGGCTGCGCTGGCCGCCGGCGCGAGGCCGCCCGCCGGCACGACGCCCGACCTGAAGGCGGCGCTGCTGGTGCTGCGCCAGACGCTGACCACGCTCGAAACCGCCGCGCCACAGGGCGCGGCAATTGCGGCTGCGACGACGGGGACACCGCAGGTCGCCACCGCGCCTGCTCAGGCCGCAGGTGAGGCCGCGCAATCCGCGCCCCCGTCCGGCCCCGAGATCGCGCAGACGCCGCGCAACGCCAATCTCGCGGCCGCCGTGCTGGCGGACGTTGCCGGCAACGCTCAGCAAGCCGCGATGCCGCGCACCATGTCCGCCGGCCTTGCCGCGAGCCTGCTGCAGGAGGTCACGCAAAACCTGCCGCGTCTGACCGGCAACGTGCCCGGCTCGAACAAAGCCGTGCCGGACGGCCAGATCTTCGAAGCAGCCTCACGCGCGACGCCACCGCCGTTCCGCGGTGCATTGCCCTCGCCGCAGGCGATCGCCTCGCCCTCGCTCGCGCCGGACACGCCGCTCTCTGCAACCGTGCATCGCCTGATCGACGACACTGATGCGGCGATTGCGCGGCAGACATTGTTGCAAATCGCTTCGCTCCCGGATCGCACCGACGCCAGTGGCCACCGCATCGACCCGGCCGTGCCGCAGTGGAATTTCGAGATTCCGTTCGCAACGCCGCAGGGCACCGCGATGGCGCAGTTCGAGATCTCGCGCGATGGCGCTGGCGAATCCGCCGATGCCGCCAAGCGCGCCTGGCGCGCGCGCTTCTCGCTCAACGTCGAGCCGGCCGGCCCCGTGCACGCGCTGATCACGCTGAACGGCGACAAGACTTTCGTGCGGATGTGGGCGGAGCGGCCGGCGACGGTCCAGCAGCTCCGCGCCGGCATCGGTGAGCTCAATCAGGCGCTGACACGAGCCGAGCTCAATCCCGGCGACATTCTGGTCCGCGAGGGCACGCCACCGCAGCCGGCACCAGCCCGCGCCGGCCACTTTCTGGATCGGGCGACATGAGCGATCCGTCCAAGCTCGCCATCGCGCTGCATTACGAAAAGGGTACCAACGCGCCCGTCGTCGTCGCCAAGGGCAAGGGCACGATCGGCGAAAAGATCGTGGAGATCGCCAAGGCCCACGACATCCCGATCGAGGAAAACGAGGTTTTGGCCGGCGCGCTGTCCAAGGTCGAGCTCGGCGAGGAGATCCCGCCGGACCTTTACAAGGCCGTCGCCGAGGTGCTGGTGTTCGTGCTGCGGCTGTCGGGTCGGGGGCGGTAGAGCATGATCCGGAAAAGTGTGCAGCGGTTTTCCGAATAGATCATGCTCAAGAAGTGACCTGTCATCGTTTCACCATGGAGCGGCTGCATGGTCGCGCCGCTTTCATGACTCAATGGACATCGCTCTTGCTCACCCGCCGTTCCACCCTCGGCCTTCTCGCCGCATCTGCCATCCTGCCGCAGCGCGCGCTCGCCCATGTCGCGCCGCCGCGCAATGAGATCCGTGATAGCCTCGCAAAGCGCTTCACCGACCTCGGCACATCAGGCACCTTTGTCGGCTACAAGGTCGAGGACTATCTCATCGTCGCCAGTGACAAGGAGCGCTCGGGCGAGGGCAAGCTGCCGGCCTCGACCTTCAAGATCCCGAACTCGCTGATCGCGCTGGAGACGGGCGTCGTCACTGACCCCGACAAGGACGTATTCCCCTGGGACGGCGTCAAGCGTCCGATCGAAGCCTGGAACAAGGATCACACGTTGCGTAGCGCGATCGCCGTGAGCGCGGTGCCGGTCTATCAGGAGATCGCGCGACGGATCGGGCAGGAGCGGATGCAGAAATATGTCGACGAGTTCGACTATGGCAACCGTGACATCGGCGGCGGCATCGACCAGTTCTGGCTCACCGGGAATTTACGCATCGATCCGGTCGAGCAGGTCGATTTCGTCGACCGGCTGCGGCGCCGCACGTTGCCGGTCAGCAAGCGCAGCCAGGATCTCGTCGCCGATATTCTGCCGGTGACCAAGGTCGGCGACAGCGTCATTCGCGCCAAGTCCGGACTGCTGGGGGCCGAACGCGGCGAGCCGTCGCTCGGCTGGATGGTGGGCTGGGCCGAGAAGGGCGAGGCGCACACGGTGTTCGCGCTCAACATGGACTGCAAGGAGCCGCGTCTCGTCGGCGAGCGCATGACGCTGACGCAAGCCTGCCTTGCCGAGATCGGCGCGATCTAGCCTGTGAGTCGTGCAATCGTTCTCGTCGAGCGCAGCCGCCGTAGGGTGGGCAAAGGCGCGTAGCGCCGTGCCCACCATCTCTCTAGTTATCGGCAAATGGTGGGCACGCTACGCTTTGCCCACCCTACGGCACCGGTGCAGGCCGAGGGCGTTCTCAGCCCAATTTGAACAACACCTGCAAAAACTCCTCCACCGCCTTGCGCGACTCGGCGGCCGTCTTCGGATTGCCGCCGACATGCGGGTTCAGCTCGACGCAGGCATCCTTGTACGTGAACGGCGCATTGGTATCACCGTTCATCAGCACGCCGCCGTCGCCTTCCTTGATGTGGCAGTTGCGCACGGTCTGCGCATTGGCTGATACGGCCACCGTGTTGGCACCAAGCAGGCCGCTGTCGAACCCGTGCGCGCTATCAGGATATTCCGTCAGCACGACGTCGCGGCCGGTGACCTTGAGCCGCTCGACCAAAGCCTTGCAGCTCTTGACGGGATTGTAGTCATCCGGCGTGCCGTGGAAGATGCGGATCGGACGCGGGGCGATCTCGTCGTCGCTCCGATACGTCGTCGAGCAATCCGGATAGAACGGGATATAGGCGGCGAACTGGATGCCGGACTTGTTCCAGAGCTTGTTGAAGCGGTCGAGGCTCGCATAGAGCGTCGCCTGTCCGCCGCGCGAAAAGCCCATCAGCACGATGCGGTCAGGATCGACGCGCGGGTGCTTTGCCAGAATTTCCAGCGAGCGGTAGATGTCGACGATCAAATTGAGCCGGCCGAGCAGCGCCTGATTTGGTCCCACCACCGTCAGCCCGCGGCCGGTGAATCCGTCGATCACGAAGGTCGAGATGCCCATAGCGTTGAACGCGTGCACCCAGGCCTCCGTGGTGGCGCCGACGCCGCTGGAGCCGTGCATCAGCACCACGACGGGGAGCTTTCCGCTGCCTTGCGCGACGCGGAATTCGCCGGCGACTGTCACAGGCTTGCCGGCCGCCGCCTCGCCGCTGAGAAATTGCTGGTCGGAGAGAGTGAGCGAGGGGATCGGATAGATCTCGGCCCGGGTGGCGACTTCCTTGGGCAGGGATTGCGCGACGGCTTCGCAGGCCGCTAACGAACTCGAAATGCACAGCGCCATGAGCACTGCTGTAGCGCGCCAGTTGGTGGCCATCGCGATCCCTCCCTGATATTTTCGGGCAGTAGATCAACCGTCCTGCGCGCTGTCAATTTGACGCAGGCAGATTCAGCGCAACCGCATATGAGGTGAGAGTTCGAGACCTCGACGCTTCCACAGGCCATCCACGATCTTGTCTATCGACTGCTGCTAAGAACGTGGATGCCCGGGACAAGCCCGGGCATGACGACCTCCTTGGGCACCGCCTCACGCGGTGTCCGCCTTCTTCGCCGTCAGCGCCTGGTCGATCGCAAAGCCGCCGATCTCGCTCATCGCCTGCGAGATCACGTCGCCGTTGCGGGCAAAGCCGGCGGAGAGGAAATCGAACTGCGTCCGCGCCAGCCGCAGCACCTCGATCGGCACCGAGACCGCGGTCGCGTTGAAGCTGTCGACGGAGGCGCGCAAGCTGTCCAGCTCGGTCGTGAGCTTGCCGATATGGCTCTCGGCATTCTGCATCACGCCGATCAGCTTGCCGCGCTCGGCGTCGAAGGCGGCGCGCTCGGCGGCGGCGGCCGCGGTGACCTCGGCAAGTTGTACGCGCAGCACCTCGATCTGGCCGACCATGGCATCGGAGGCGAGATCGGCGGCCTTGCGCAGCTCGGCGTTACGCGTGCTCGCATCCAGCTGCTCATGATAGAGCCGCTCGGCCGACATTGCCCGCCGTGCCAGTGACTCGATGAGGCTTGCGGCACGCAGCAGCATCTCGCCGTTCCGCCTCGACACCATGCTGGCCATCCGCCGCAAGAAGTCGATGGTTTGGGATGACGAGTTCGGCGGCAGGGGGACGACCGTCGCGGACATCTCAGTGATGCTTGCGTGATGCTCGAGCCAAGGCGTAACGACCGCCGCCGTACCAACTGGGCTCACGCAACATTCGGCGCCTGATCGCGAGGTCGAAGCAAGCCTGAATCGGCAGGCCCGGTCAACCGGGCCGGGCCACCAAATTTGCCGGTGTCAGGCGTCCTTTTGCCGCCCGATCCGGCCCAGATGGGTGAAGCCGAACCCTGCGGAATATTTCAGGCCATAGCCGAGTGCCCGGTCGATGCCGATATGGGCCAGCCAGATCAGGGCGATGGACAAGGTGAGCGGCGAGCCGAGGCCGAAGCCCAGCGTCAGCAGCGACACCGGCGCCATGTAGCTATGGGCAGCGTTGTAGACCAGCGCGCCGAATTTGGCGTCGGACAGGTATGCCAGGAAGCTGAGATCGGGGACGAAGAAGAGCAGGGCAAAGACCAGCCAGGAGCCGTCCCAGGCCCAGTAAAGCATCACCATCCCGATAAACAGGGTGAGGCCCTCCAATCGCAACAGGATGTTGACGCCGCCCGTCGCCGCACCGGTCTCGGCCATTCTCTCATCCATGCTCGCCTCCCGGGCAAAACTTTGTAATCTCTCACGCTTTTAGCCCGGACAGGGCAGCCCTGCGGCGCGGAAAGGCGCTTTCCGGTCCGCAAAATGCCGTGTTAGAACCTCGCATCACTTAAGAACTGGCGGGAGCAAATGAAACACATCCTGGACGCCCTTGAAGATCGTCGCGCCGGCGCAAAGCTCGGCGGCGGGGAGAAGCGCATCGAGGCGCAGCACGCCCGCGGCAAGCTGACCGCGCGTGAGCGAATCGAGCTGCTGCTCGACAAGGGGTCGTTCGAGGAATTCGA